>WHST01000001.1 GCA_009379955.1 Streptosporangiales bacterium
CCGGCCTGACTCTTTACGCCGTCCTCCGCGAACTCCAGGCCCTACTCGGCGTCTGGACCGGCGCTTGCCGTCTCTGCCTGCAACCCGTCCTGCCACGCCCACCCACCCCCGCAGACTCGACATAACAAAGTACTACTAGGCCCCGACGGGTAGCTCGCCGGCGACCACCGTGCCCCGGCAGACGACGGCGACGATGTTCGCCGTCGTGAGGTCATCGATCCGCTCCCACGGGCGGCCCCGCATGACGACGAAGTCGGCGCGGCCGCCGGACCCGATCCCGCCGGCCTCGCCGGCGAGTCCGATCGACGCGGCGGCGTCGGACGTCGCGGCACGCAGGACCGCCTCGGCGTCCATGCCCAGCACCTGTGCCATGCGGACGGTCTCCGCCATCTGACCGCCGAACTCCACGAAGTAGCCGCTCGCGTCGGTCGCCAGCACGAAGCGCACGCCCGCGCGCACGGCGGCGCGGAAGCGCTCGTCGCGGGAGACGACGAGCGCGGCCGCCTTCTCGCGTGCCTCCGCACCCACGGGCGCGCGGCCCTCGGCGATGATCTCGTTGATCAGCAGCGTGGGCCCGATCGGCGTGCCCCGCTCCGCGAGTGTCGCGGCCTGGTCGCCGGTGAGCTCGGTGGCGTGCTCGATCGAGTCGACGCCCGCGTCGAGCGCCGCCGCGATGCCGGCCACGGTGTGCGCGTGCGCGGACACCAACATGCCGAGCCCGTGCGCCTCGTCGACCGTCGCGTGGATCTCCTCCGCGGTGTGGTTGCGCCAGCCGACCCTGTCGCCGGTGGAGAGCACGCCGCCGCTGGTGAAGATCTTGATGCCGGTCACGCCCTTGCGCGCCCAGGTGCGCACGAGCCTGCGGCACTCGTACGGACCGTCGGCCGTCGGCTGGCGCAGCGGATGCGCCGGCGGGACGAACAGGTCGTGGTGCCCGGCCGTCATCCCCACCGCACCGCTCGCGAGCACGCGTGGCCCGGGCAGGATCGCCGAGTCGAACGCCCGCCGCAGCGCGACCTGCGTCTCGTCGGCGGCGAGGTCCCGCAGCGTCGTCACCCCGCGGCGCATGGCCTGCTGCGCGTTCGCCGCGGCGTGCAGCACCTGCTCCTCGCGCGTGGTGACCAACGGCCAGACGGAGATGTCGTCGGGACGGGCGGCGTCCGTCGCGCCGGCCCGCCCGACGAGGTGCACGTGCGTGTCGACGAGGCCGGGTATCACGCTGAGCCGCGGCCACCGGTCGTCGCCGGCCGGGGTCACGGCGCCGATCCGGTCACCGTCCCAGTGCAGGTCGCACGGACCGGCGTCGCGCACGCCGTCCCACACCCGGATGCCGGTCAGGACGTGTCGGTGGTCGTCGGGCACAGCGACCACCCTAGGTGCACGAGGCCGTTCGGCGGGAGTGCTGCGTCGACACCGGTGGTAGGTTCACAGGCGGCCGCGGGGGCGTCGGTGACTCGGGAGGCCCGCGTGCACGCCAAGGAGACCGCGCAGCAGGCGATCGTGGCCGCGCGCGAACGGCTGGTCGACCTCAGCCACCGCATCCACGCCGACCCGGAGCTCGCGTTCGAGGAGCACCGTGCCAGCGGCTGGGTCGCCGACGAGCTCGAGCGTGCCGGGTTCGACGTGCGGCGCGGCGTCGCCGACCTGCCTACCGCGTTCGTGGCCGACATCGGCTCCGGCCCGCTCGTGCTCGGCATCTGCTGCGAGTACGACGCACTGCCGGACGTCGGCCATGCCTGCGGCCACAACGTGATCGCCGCGGCGGGCGTGGGCGCCGCACTCGGCCTCGCGGGTCTCGCCGACGACCTCGGCCTCACCGTGCGGGTTTTCGGTACGCCGGCGGAGGAGGGCGGCGGCGGCAAGGTGCTGATGCTCGACCGCGGCGTCTTCGCCGGCACGCACGCGGCCATGATGGTCCACCCGATGCCGCGGGAACGCGCCGAGGCGCACATGCTGGCCATCTCGAACCTCGAGGTCACCTACACCGGCAAGGCCGCCCACGCCTCCGCGTACCCGCACGAGGGGATCAACGCCGCCGACGCGCTCACCGTCGCGCAGGTCGCGATCGGGTTGCTCCGCCAGCACCTCCTGCCGACCGACCGGGTGCACGGGATCGTGACCCGCGGCGGCGAGGCGCCCAACATCGTCCCGGCGCGGACGTCTGCCGCCTATTACGTGCGCGCGGCCGACCTCGAGGGGGTCGAGGCGCTGCGGCCGCGCGTCCGCGCCTGCTTCGAGGCGGGTGCCACCGCGACCGGCGCCACGCTGGACGTACAGGAGAAGACGCCGCCCTACGCGGAGTTCCGCAACGACGCCGCCATGGTGGCGTTCTACCGGGCGAACGCCGAGGCGCTGGGTCGCCGGTTCCCCGAACCGGCGCCGAACGAGCCGGCCGCCGTCGGCTCGAGCGACATGGGCAACGTCTCCCGCGCGATGCCGGCCATCCACCCGATGGTCGCGATCGACGCCGGTGACTCGGGCAACCACCAGCCCGAATTCGCGCGGCACTGCGCGTCGCCGTCTGCCGACGCCGCGGTCGTCGAGGGCGCCACCGCGATGGCGTGGACGTGCATCGACCTGGCCACCGACGAGCGGCAGCGCGACCGGCTCATCCGCGTCGGCTGAAGCGCTCGACGTACTTCACCTCGCGAACGTCGACGTCACCTCGTCCCGGCACGAGGTGAAGTACCTGCTGATCACGTGAACGTGATCAACAGGGCGGCGTCGGGCGGCGACCTGGCACCCGTGAGGGGCACCCTCACCGTGCCAGAACATGGTGAGGGTGCCCCTCACGGGTTCGGCCACGCGGTGAGGGTGCCCCTCATGGTGCGCGGGGTGGCGGTGACACCGTCAGTCGGGGGTTCCCACACCTGCAGCACGTGGAAACCCCGACTCGCGATGTCCAGCCGGTCGGGGGCCGGGCGAATGATCATGTTCAGTGGGTGGAGCCGCGCTTCCCACGGTGCACGCGCCGTGGGAAGCGCGTACTCACCGTGGGAAGCCGGCACACCTGGCCGCGCATCAACGGGAGACGCCAGGACCCTGCGGCGCCACGTGGCGACGGTGGCGGGAGAATGGCCGCATGGACAGCCCAGCCCGTACCTCCGAGCTCGATCCGGCGATCGCCGCGCGCCTCAAGCGCGACCAGGCGGGACTCGTTGCGGCCGTCGTGCAGCAGCACGACTCTGGCGAGGTCCTCATGCTCGGCTGGATGGACGACGAGGCCCTGCATCGCACGCTGACCACGGGCCGGTGCACGTTCTGGAGCCGGAGCCGGTCGGAGTACTGGGTCAAGGGAGCGACGTCGGGACACGCGCAGTACGTGCGGTCCGTCGCGCTCGACTGCGACGGCGACGCCGTCCTCGTCCGGGTCGATCAGGTGGGCGCGGCGTGCCACACCGGCGACCGCACCTGCTTCGACGCCCTGCCGCTCGACGCGGTGGTCGGCGAGCGCCCGGAAGCGACGATCGGATGACGGTCGACGGTCCGGTGAAGGGGATGACGGTCGCGGGCACGTCGCCGTCGCGGGCGTCGCGCAGCGGCGTGGTCGTGCCGGACCGCGCGACGTTCACGGCGATGCGGCAGCCCGTGGTCCCGGTGACCAGGCGCCTGCTCGCCGACGGTGAGACCCCCGTCGGTCTCTACCGCGCGCTCGCCGGCGGTGGCCGCGGCACGTTTCTCCTCGAGTCCGCGGAGACCGGCAGGTCGTGGTCGCGGTACTCGTTCGTCGGTGTGCGCAGTCGCGCGACGCTGACCACGCGCGAGGGTCGCGCCGTCTGGCTCGGCGACCCGCCGCCCGGTGTCCCCCGCGAGGGCGACGTCCTGCAGGTGCTGCGCGAGACGGTCGAGGTGCTGCGGGGCCCGCGTGACCCGGGACTGCCGCCGTTGACCGGCGGCATGGTCGGCTACGTCGCGTACGACGCGGTCAGGCATCTCGAGCGCCTGCCCGACGACACGGTCGACGACCTGCGGCTGCCCGACGTCACGATGCTGCTCGCCACCGACCTCGCAGTGCTCGACCACCACGACGGCACGGTGCTGCTCATCGCCAACGCGTTCCCCGGCGACGACCCCGACGCCGCGTACGACGACGCCGTCGCGCGCCTCGACGACATGACGGCGGCACTGCGGCGTCCCGCCGACGCGTCCGCCGTCACGATGGACCCCGACGCGGTCCCGCGGCCCAGCTGCAACACCCCGGACGGCGGCTACCAGGACGCCGTCGAGCGCGCGAAGGAGTACATCAGGGCCGGCGACGCCTTCCAGATCGTGCCGAGCCAGCGGTTCGAGCTGCGCACGTCGGCGCAGCCGCTCGACGTCTACCGGGTGCTGCGCACCACCAACCCGAGCCCGTACATGTACCTCCTCGACCTCGGCGACCACCATGTCGTCGGCTCGAGCCCCGAGGCGCACGTGAAGGTCACCGAGGGCACGGCGATGCTGCACCCCATCGCGGGCACCAAGCCGCGCGGCGCCACGCCCGAGGACGACGCCGCGCTCGAGCAGGAGCTGGCGACCGACCCCAAGGAGCGCGCCGAGCACCTGATGCTCGTCGACCTCGGACGCAACGACCTGGGGCGCATCGCGGCGTCGGGCACCGTCGAGGTGCGGCAGTTCATGGAGGTCGAGCGGTACAGCCACGTGATGCACCTGGTGTCGACGGTCGTGTGCGATCTCGCAGAGGGCCGGTCGGCGTTCGACGTGCTCGCGGCGACGCTCCCGGCGGGCACCCTGTCGGGCGCGCCGAAGGTGCGGGCGATGGAGATCATCGACGAGCTCGAGAGCACCAGGCGGGGGCTGTACGGCGGCACGGTCGGCTACCTCGACTTCGCCGGTGACCTCGACATGGCGATCGCGATCCGCACCGCACTGATGCGCGACGGCGTCGCCTACGTCCAGGCGGGCGGCGGCATCGTCGCCGACTCGGTGCCCGACGTCGAGGACGCCGAGACCCGCAGCAAGGCCGCGGCCGTGCTGTCGGCGGTGGCCGTCGCGGAGACGTTCCGGCCGGCATGAGGCCGTCGCGGGTGGAGACCGGTGGCGCCGGCCGCCGCGAGATGGCCGTCGTGCTCGGCGTCGCAGTCCTTGCCGCCGCCGTGCTCGTGCTCGCGGCCGGGCGCACCTGGTCCGTCGTGGTGTGGGCACCCCCCGGCCTGCCGCGCACCGACCAGGCGTTGGTGGGTCGCGTGCTCGCGCCCGGGGCGTTCGCGTTCGGTCTTGCCGGGCTCGCGGGCGCCGTCGGCGTGCTGGCGACACGCGGCTGGGCACGCCGGGTGGTGGGCGCGGTCGTCGCCCTCTGCGGGCTGGGTGCCGTGATGTCCTCGGCCCTGGCGACCGGTGCCGCGGCCGCCACGCGCGAGCTCCCCGCGGCCTCGGCACGGTCCGCGGACATCGCCGTGCAGGTGACGGCATGGCCGTGGATCGCGCTCGCCGCGGGCGCCGTGCTCACGCTCGCCGGCGCGGTCACCGTGGTGCGCTGCGCGCGGTGGCCCGGCATGGGCGCGCGCTACGACGCGCCGAAGCAGCGCGAGGCTGAGCCGGACATGTGGCGCGCCCTCGACCGCGGCGACGACCCCACGGTGTGAAGGTGCCCTTGACGTGTGGGCCGCCCGAGCACCTGGCGGGATGTCAGCTGCCGGTCCGCTCGTACGTCGCCTCGTCGGTGATGTCGGCGCGCGAGCGGTCGGGCAGGAACCTCACACAGAGCACCGTGACGACGACCGAGAACACGACGTAGACGCAGATCGCATAGGCCGTACCGAAGGTGTGCACCAGGAAGGCCGCGATGAGCGGTGCCGGACCGCCGGCGAAGACCGACGAGAGCTGGTAGCCGATGCCCGCCCCGCCGTAGCGCAGACCGGTCGGGAAGCTCTCGGCGATGAGTGCGGCCTGCGGACCGTACTGCAGGTCGTGCGGGATCAGCGAGAGCATGATCGCGATGAAGGCCACCGCGGCCACACCGGTGTCGAGCATCGCGAAGTACGCGAACGAGTACAACCCGATGATGATGGAACCGGTCAGGTAGACGCGTTTTCGCCCGACCACGTCCGACAGCCAGCCGGAGAACGGGACGGTGAACAGCGAGATCGCGGCCGCCACCATCACCGCCCCGAGCGCGAACGTCCTGGCGAGGCCCTGCTCGGTCGCGTAGCTCAGCACGAACACGGTGAAGATGTAGAACGGCATCTGCTCCGAGTAGCGAAGTCCTGCCGTGAGGAGGATCTCGCGCCAGTAGCGCCTGATGACCTGCGGGATCGGCTGCCGCTCGACCTGCTTCGACTGCACGACCTTCGTGAACATGGGGGTCTCGAGGATCCGCAGCCGGATGAACAGGCCGATCGCGACGAGGACGAGGCTGAGCAGGAACGGCACCCGCCAACCCCACGACTCGAACGCCGCGGGGGGAAGCAGGGCGCTGAACGCCGTCATCCCGCCGGTGCCCAGCAGCAGCCCGACGGGGACACCGAACTGCGGCCAGCTCGCCATGAACCCGCGCTTGCGCTGGTCGCCCCACTCCATCGCGAGCAGCACCGAGCCGCCCCACTCGCCGCCCACGGCGAGGCCCTGGAGGATGCGCAGGAGGACGAGCAGGACCGGTGCGGCCAGGCCGATGGTGCCCGTTCCCGGCAGCAGGCCGATCGCCGCCGACGACAGGCCCATCAGGAGCAGCGTCACGATCAGGGTCGCCTTGCGCCCGATCCTGTCGCCCCAGTGACCGAAGATGGCCGCTCCGACCGGCCGGGCGGCGAACCCCACGGCGTACGTCGCGAACGACTCGATGACGCCGATGAAGGGTTCAGACTCGGGAAAGAACAGCTTGGGGAAGATGAGAGCGGCGGCGGTGCCGTAGAGGAAGAAGTCGTACCACTCGATCGACGTCCCGACCGCGCTGGCGGTCACCGCCCGGCGGACCTGCGATCTGCGATCTGCTGTCTCCGCCGAGCCTCCGGTTCCTCCGGTTCCTCCGGTTCCTCCGGGATCACCTGGACGCAGCACCATTTGCGAGCCTCCCTGGCCCCCGTTGGCGAGTGGTCCGCATTATGCACTCGCGTGTCGGGCCTGACCAGACGTCGTCGCCCTCCGTAGTCGGTTCCGGGAGCGGCACCGGATCCGTCACGAGCGGCTCGCGCTCCGCAAACCTGCCGTTTGGTCAGACGGGGCGCCCCGCGCGTGGCTCCGTCGGACCCGGTCGCTACGATCGCGACACGTCTTCATCGGGGAAAGGTCGGTGCGCGTGAGCGTGCTCGAGGACATCCTGGTCGGCGTACGAGAAGACCTCGCCCGTCGGCAGGCAGACACTCCGCTCGAACGCCTCAAGCAGCGTGCCGCCGAACGCCCCGCACCGCTGGACGGCTTCGCCGCGCTGGCCGGTCCCGACGTGTCCGTCATCACCGAGGTCAAGCGCAGCAGCCCGTCGCGCGGCGACCTCGCACCGATCACCGACCCGGCTGCGCTGGCCACCGCGTACGCCGAGGGCGGCGCGCACGCCATCAGCGTGCTCACCGAGGAGCGCTGGTTCACCGGCTCGCTCGACGACCTCGTGGCGATCCGGCAGGCCGTCGACGTTCCGTTGCTGCGCAAGGACTTCGTCGTCAGCTCGTACCAGCTGTGGGAGGCGCGCGCGTGCGGCGCCGACCTCGTGCTGCTCATCGTCGCGGCGCTGGAGCAGGAGGCGCTCGTCTCGCTCGTCGAACGCGCGCAGTCGATCGGGCTCACCCCGCTCGTCGAGGTGCACGACGAGGAGGAGGTGCCGCGGGCGCTGGCCGCCGGTGCGCGCATCATCGGCGTCAACGCGCGCGACCTGCGCACCATGCAGGTCGACCGCGACAGGTTCGCGCAGCTCGCCGAGATCATGCCGTCGTACGTCATCAAGATTGCGGAGTCCGGCGTGCGCGACACGCGCGACCTGCTGTCGTACGCGCAGGCCGGCGCCGACGCCGTGCTGGTGGGCGAGTCGCTGGTGACGCGCGCCGACCCGCGGCAGGCGGTCGCCGAGCTTGTCACCGCGGGAGCCCACCCCGCGTGCCGCCACGGCCCGTGAACCGAGGATCCTTGACGTGAACGACGACCACCGGCGGTCGGGCCCCGTGCCCGCGCCGGGGGGGCGACCGTCGAGGAGAGGCTGGCACGGTGAGCGTGACGACTGAGCACGACGAGCTGTTCGGACACTTCGGCACCTACGGGGGACGCTTCGTCCCCGAGGCGCTGATCGCCGCGCTCGACCAGCTCGACCGCGAGTTCCACACCGCCTGGGCGGAGCCCGGGTTCCGCGCCGAGTTCGACCGGATGCTCAGGGACTACGCGAACTGCCCGAGCCCGCTGTACGAGGCCACCAGGTTCTCCCGCGAGGTCGGTGCGCGCGTGCTGCTCAAGCGCGAGGACCTCAACCACACCGGCGCGCACAAGATCCGCAACGTCCTCGGCCAGGCGCTCGTCACCAAGCGGATGGGCAAGCCGCGGGTCATCGCCGAGACCGGTGCGGGTCAACACGGTGTGGCGAGCGCGACGGTGTGCGCGTACCTCGACCTCGAGTGCGTGGTCTACATGGGCGAGGAGGACACCCGCCGGCAGGCCATGAACGTCTCGCGGATGCACCTGCTCGGCGCCGAGGTCATCCCCGTCACCACCGGCTCGCGCACCCTGAAGGACGCGATCAACGAGGCGTTGCGCGACTGGGTGACCAACGTCGACTCGACCCACTACCTGCTAGGCACGGCGGCGGGACCACACCCGTTCCCCGTGATGGTGCGCGAGTTCGTCAGCGGCATCGGCGTCGAGGCGCGGGCGCAGTGCCTGGAGCTGACGGGCCGGCTGCCCGACGCGGTGTGCGCGTGCGTGGGCGGCGGCTCCAACGCCATCGGCACGTTCCGCGCGTTCGTGCCCGACGACGGCGTGCGCCTCTACGGGTTCGAGGCGGGTGGCGACGGCGTGGCGACCGGACGCCACGCGGCGAGCATCACCGGCGGTGCCGTCGGCGTGCTGCACGGCGCCCGCACGTACCTGCTGCAGGACGACGACGGCCAGACGGTCGAGAGCCACTCGATCTCGGCGGGTCTCGACTACCCGGCGGTCGGGCCGGAGCACGCCTACCTGCACGACACCGGGCGCGCGGCGTACGAGCCGGTCACCGACGCCGAGGCGATGGACGCCTTCGCGCTGCTGTGCCGCACCGAGGGCATCATCCCGGCGATCGAGTCGGCGCACGCCCTGGCCGGCGCGCGCCGCATCGCGAAGGACCTCGGGCCGGACGACATCGTCCTGGTGACCCTGTCAGGGCGGGGTGACAAGGACGGCGACACGGCGGACGACTGGTTCGCCGACCTGAGCGGGAAGAGTGACGCATGAGGGTGGCGGCGGCGTTCGAGCGCGCGCGGGCGGAGCGACGCAGGGTGCTCGTCGGCTACCTGCCGGCCGGCTACCCCTCGTACGACGGCTGCGTCGCGGCGCTCGCCTCGATGGTCGAGAACGGCGTCGACGTCGTCGAGGTCGGCCTGCCGTACAGCGACCCGGTCATGGACGGCCCGACGATCCAGCAGGCTGCCGAGCAGGCGCTGCGCGGCGGCACCCGCACCCGTGACGTGCTGCGCACCGTCGAGGCCGTCGCCTCGTCCGGGGTTCCCGCGCTGTGCATGACGTACTGGAATCCGATCGCGCGCTACGGCGTCGACCGGTTCGCGGCCGACCTCGCGTCGGCCGGGGGAGCGGGCCTCATCACGCCCGACCTCATCCCCGAGGAGGCGGCCGACTGGGTCACCGCGTCCGACACCCACGACCTCGACCGCGTGTTCCTCGTCGCGCCGAGCTCGACCGACGACCGGATCAAGTCCACGGTCGACGCCTGCCGCGGGTTCGTGTACGCCGCCTCGCTCATGGGCGTCACCGGCGCGCGCGACACGGTCGACGCGCAGGGTGCGGCGCTCGTCGACCGGGTGCGCCCGGTCACCGACCTGCCCGTCGGCGTCGGTCTCGGCGTCTCGAACGGCGACCAGGCCGCCTCGGTCGCCGCGTACGCCGACGCCGTGATCGTCGGCTCGGCGTTCGTCCGCCGGTTGCTCGACGCGTCGAGCGAGGACGACGGCGCCAGGTCCGTGGGCGAGCTCGCCGCCGACCTCGCCGACGGCGTCCGCCGCGCATAATGTCCCGCGCCAGAGGAGGACCCTTGTCCGGATACGTCGCCGCCGCCGACCGCTACGACGGCGCCATGCGATACCGGCGGGTGGGCCGGTCGGGACTCGACCTGCCCGTGCTGTCGCTGGGCTACTGGCACAACTTCGGCGACGACCGGCCGTTCGAGACCCAGCGCGCCATCGCGCGCCGTGCCTTCGACCTCGGCATCACCCACCACGACCTCGCCAACAACTACGGCCCGCCGTACGGCGCCGCGGAGATCAACTTCGGCCGGCTGATGCGGGAGGACCTCGCCCCGTACCGCGACGAGCTGGTGATCTCGACCAAGGCCGGGTGGGACATGTGGCCGGGTCCCTACGGGCAGGGCGGCGGCTCGCGGAAGTACGTGCTCGCGTCCCTCGACCAGTCGCTGCGGCGGATGGGCCTGGACTACGTCGACATCTTCTACTCGCACCGGCTCGACGCGACGACGCCGCTCGAGGAGACGATGGGTGCGCTCGACACCGCCGTGCGGCAGGGCAAGGCGCTCTACGCCGGGATCTCCTCCCACGACGCCGAGCGCACCCGCCAGGCGGCGGAGATCCTGCGTGACCTCGGCACGCCGCTGCTGATCCACCAGCCGTCCTACTCCATGCTCAACCGGTGGATCGAGACCGAAGGGCTCCTCGACACCGTCGCCGAGCTCGGCGTCGGCATCATCGGGTTCACGGCACTCGCCCAGGGCCTGCTCACCGGTCGCTACCTCGACGGTGTCCCCGAGGGCTCACGTGCCACCCAGGACAAGTCGTTCGACACGTCCTGGCTCTCCGAGGAGATGCTCGGACGGCTGCGCGCCCTGAACGAGATCGCCGGCGCGCGCGGGCAGAGCCTCGCCCAGCTTGCGCTGGTGTGGGCGTTGCGCGACGAGCGCGTCACGTCGCTGGTGATCGGGGCCTCCTCGGTCCGCCAGCTCGACGAGAACGTCGCGGCCCTGGGCAACCTGGAGCTGTCGGCCGACGAGCTGGCCAGGATCGACGAGCACGCGACCGACGGCGGCGTCGACCTGTGGGAGCGTGCGCGCGCCGGCGCCTGGTAGGGATCAGGCGCCGGCCTTCTCCTGCACCGTCCGCTTCAGGTTCGCCGGGTTCTTCAGGGTGTCGACCGGCTCGTCGGGGGTGCCGCCGAAGGCCATCGTGCCGTCCAGCAGGACCGTCGGCGTGACGAGGCGGTCGTACCTGTCGTCGAAGTCGGTCTGCACGCGCTTCAGCCAGGGGCGGTAGCGCTCGTCCTCGACGCAGGCGCGGAACCGCGCGGTGTCGAGGCCCGCGACGGGCTCGGCGAGCTCGATGACGCGCTCCTCGGTGAAGCCGTCGACCTTCTCTTCCGGCTGGTGGTCGAAGAGCCGGTCGTGGTACTCGCGGAACCTCCCCGCGTCCTGCGCGCAGGCGGCCGCGTTGCCGGCGACCTTCGAGCCGCTGCTGCCGAGGGAGTCGATGATGGTCGCGATGCGGTACTCGACCCGCAGGTCACCGCTGTCGACCAGGTCGCCGATCGTCGCGCCGTAGCGGTCCTCGAAGCCCTTGCAGGCGGGACAGCGGAAGTCCTCGAACACGGTGAGCGTGACGGGGGCGTCCGGCTGCCCGACGGGGATCGCGAGGCCGCCGGCGACGGCGCCACGCGGCGCGGGTCCCTCGTCCGCGCTCCTGCGCTGCTGCGCCGCGACGCCGAGGATCACCGCGATGAGCACGACCGCGAGGCCTGCCGCCGTCAGCGCGATGATCCGGGTGCGCCTGCTCTTGCGCTGCTGCTGCTCCCGCTCCTGTGCCTGGCGCTCCTGCTCGAGCCGGACGCGCTCACGTGCGCGGGTGCGCTTGGCCTTCTTCGAGCTCACGACTTTCCGGACGACGTGGCCGCGCCGCTCGGCGACCCGGAGCCTTCCTCACCCTCGCCGGACGGTGTCGCGTCCGAGGACGGCTTCTTGCCGTTACCACCGGACGCCCGGTCGTTGACGGTCTTCTCGAACGCCTCGGGGCTGGCCATCGGCGGGGCGATGCCCTGCTGCTGGCCGCCCATCATGACCTCGTCGTCGAGCACGAGCGACGGGGTGGCGACGCGGCCCTGGAACCTGGTGTCGAACTCCGACTGCACCTTCTTGAGCCAGTTGACGTACTGCTGGTCCTGCACGCAGCGCTCGAAGTTCGAGTCGTCGGCGAGACCGTCGACGTCCTTGGCCAGCGTCATCATCTGGTCGTTGGTGAACAGGTCCTGGTCCTCGGGCGGCTGGTTCTTGAACAGGACGTCGTGGAACTGGCGGAACTTGCCGGCGTCCTGCGCGCACGCCGCGGCGTTGCCGGCGACCTTGGACCCGCTCGTGTTCGGGACGTTGGCGTCGATGATGGTCGCGACGTGGTACTCGACCCTGAGCTTGCCCTGCTCGACGAGCTTGGTGATCGTGGTGTTGTACGCCTCCTCGAACTGCTTGCAGGCCGGGCACCGGAAGTCCTCGTAGACCTTGAGGGTCACGGGCGCGTCCTTCTCGCCGACCGGGATCGCGACGTCGTCGATGACGCCCGCGGGCACGGCGCGGTCGGCGCGGGCGTCCTGCTCGCGCTGGTTCTGGACGACGATGCCGATGGTGACGGCCCCGAGCACCAGGACGAGGACGCCGGCGGTCACCCCGATGATGCGGTTCCGGCGGGAGCGCCTCTTGCGCTTCTCCATCTCCTGGCGAAGCCGCTCGCGCGCCGCGGCCTTCTGTTCCTTGCGCGAGGCCATCAGGCCTACCCTTCCCTCGTGCGATCGACGGTCGTGGCGACTGGGTCAACCGGTCGTATCAGCCATGGTCCGGACGCCGCCGCCCGGTCATACGGTACAAAGGGCGGTACCAGACCCTCAGGGTGGCGTACTCCACTCTGCTGGACGCCACTTCGGCTCGTGGAGCGAATAACGTGAGCAAGGCCTCGACAGGTTCCCGCGGTGCCGCGCAGAGCCACGGTACCGGTGCGTCCGGCGGTCCGGCGGACGGCACCGGACCGCGCCGCGGCCGCGTCGGCTTCGGCCGCGTGCACCCGTGGGTGACACTCCTCCTGCGCCTCGTGCTGGCGGGCGTGCTCGGCTACGCAGGGCTGCTGAAGGTCGGCGACCCACTCGCCTCGACCAGGGCCGTCCGCGCCTACCAGTTGCTGCCCGAGAGCGTGGTGAAGCCGGTCGGGTACGGCCTGCCGTTCCTCGAGGTCGCCCTCGCCGTCCTGCTGGTGGTCGGCCTCGCGGTCCGGGTCTCCGGCCTCCTCAGCGGCCTGCTCATGCTGGCGTTCATCATCGCCATCATCTCGGTGTGGGTCCGTGGTATCTCGATCGACTGCGGCTGCTTCGGCGGCGGCGGCGAGGTCGACGCGTCGCAGACGAAATACCCGCAGGAGATCCTGCGCGATGCCGGACTCGTGCTCGCGTCCGCCTGGCTCGCGGTCTTCCCGTCCGGACGCTTCGCCCTCGACGGCAGGATCCTCGGCGAGCCGATCGGCTCGGGCCGGTGAGCGCCCCCATGGTCCTCGCCGCGATCCCGAGCCCGACCCAGACCGCGTGGCCGGTCGCCGGCTTCCCCGTACGCGCCTACGCGTTGTGCATCATCGCCGGCATTATCGTGGCACTGTGGCTCACCGCGCGCCGTTGGCGGCAGCGCGGCGGGCAGGCGGGAACGGTCGCCGACATTGCGACGTGGGCGGTGCCGTTCGGCCTCGTCGGCGCCAGGCTCTACCACGTCATCACCGACTACCAGCTGTACTTCGCCGACGGCCGTAACCCGTGGGCCGCGTTCGCGGTGTGGGAGGGCGGCCTCGGCATCTGGGGCGCGGTGGCCGGTGGTGCCGTCGGCGCGTGGATCGCGTGCCGACGCAGGGGGATCCCGCTGCCCGCGTTCGCCGACGCCGCGGCGCCTGGCATCGTGCTCGCCCAGGCGATCGGCCGCTGGGGCAACTGGTTCAACAACGAGCTGTACGGCGGCCCCACCGACCTGCCCTGGGCGCTCACGGTCCACGAGATCGACCCGAGCACGTTCTCCGCCGTCACGGAGAACGGCGCGCCCGTCGTCCTGGGCCAGTTCCACCCCACGTTCCTCTACGAGTCGCTGTGGTGCGTCGGCGTCGCCGTCCTGGTGATCTGGGCGGATCGCAGGTTCACGCTCGGCCACGGCCGCGTCTTCGCCCTCTACGTCGCCGCCTACACGGTCGGCCGCGCGTGGATCGAGTGGCTGCGCGTCGACCCCGCGCATGAGTTCTTCGGCCTACGCCTCAACGTCTGGACGTGCTTCGTCGTCTTCGCCGGAGCGGTCGTCTACCTGCTCGCCCTGCGAGGGCGACCGCGCGAGACGGTCGTCGAGCCCGCGGCGGTCGCGGAGGGGTCCAAGGCGGAGGTGCGTGCGTCCGCCGCGGAGGCCGCGGCCGTCCGCGACGAGGAGGTCGCGGACGACGAGGACGCCGACGAGGACGGCTCCGACGACGCCGCGGACGACGAGGACCTCGAGGACGTCGCGGCCACGCCGGACGAGGAGCGCGACGACGCGTTCGCCGACGACCGACCGGACGGCACCGGTAAGGATCCCTCCTGAACCCGCCGCGCCACGCCGTGTCTCAGATCGCGGACGGTGTTGTCCATGTCGTTACCATGTTTGTAACCTGACAGATCACCCAGCCTGGGCCAGTGCCGTCCCCGGTCGAGTCACCTCTCGACAGCGGGAGGGGAGGCGCACTTGACACATGCAAGCCGTGGCGGTCTCTACGCACCGGAGCACGAGCACGACTCCTGCGGGGTCGCGTTCGTCGCCGACCTCGCCGGACGCCCGAGCCACCACATCGTGGACAAGGCGCTCGCCGCCCTGCGCAACCTCGAGCACCGAGGGGCGTCGGGCAGCGAGCCCGACAGCGGCGACGGCGCGGGCATCCTCGTCCAGGTGCCCGACGCCTTCCTCCGGGTCGCGGCGAACGTGCAGCTGCCGCCTGCCGGTGCGTACGCGGCGGGCATGGCGTTCCTGCCCACCGATCCCGTCGAGGCCGACCAGGCGGTGAAGGCCGTCGAGGCCATCTGCGCCGAGGAGGGCCTGCGGGTGCTCGGCTGGCGCGACGTCCCCGTCGCACCCGACCTGCTCGGCGCGTCCGCCCGTGCCGCGATGCCGGTGTTCCGCCAGCTGTTCGTCGCCGCCTCGGCCGGTCGCGTCGTCGGCATGGGCCTGGAGCGCATGGCGTTCTGCGCGCGCAAGCGGGCGGAACGTGAGGCGGGCGTGTACTTCGCCTCCCTGTCGGCCCGCACCATGGTCTACAAGGGCATGCTCACGCCGACCCAGCTGGAGTCGTTCTTCCCCGACCTCGGCGACGACGCCTTCCGCAGCACGCTCGCGCTCGTGCACTCGCGCTTCAGCACCAACACGTTCCCGTCGTGGCCGCTCGCGCACCCGTACCGCTACGTCGCCCACAACGGCGAGATCAACACGATCCAGGGCAACCGCAACTGGATGCGCGCGCGGGAGTCGCAGCTGGACAGCAGCCTGATTCCCGGCGACATCGACCGGTTGTTCCCGATCTGCACCCCCGGAGGCAGCGACTCGGCGACCTTCGACGAGGTGCTCGAGCTGCTCCACATGGGCGGCCGGTCGCTCCCGCACGCGGTGCTGATGATGATCCCCGAGGCGTGGGAGCGCAACCTCGACATGGATCCGATGCGCCGCGCGTTCTACGGCTTCCACGCCACGGTCATGGAGCCGTGGGACGGCCCGGCGTGTGTGACGTTCACCGACGGCACCCAGATCGGCGCCGTGCTCGACCGCAACGGCCTGCGTCCCGCGCGCTACTGGGTGACCGACGACCGGCTCGTCGTCTTCGCGAGCGAGGTCGGCGTGCTCGACATCGACCCCGCCCACGTCGTGCGCAAGGGTCGCCTGCAGCCCGGCCGGATGTTCCTCGTCGACGTCGCCGAGGGACGCATCATCGAGGACGACGAAGTCAAGAACGAGCTCGCGACCGAGCGTCCGTACGACGAATGGCTGCACGCGGGCCTGATCCGGTTGGAGGACCTGCCGGACCGCGAGCACATCGTGCACACCCACTCCTCGGTACTGCGCAGGCAACGCGCCTTCGGGTACACCGAGGAGGAGGTGCAGGTCATCCTCACCCCGATGGCCGAGTCGGGTGCGGAGCCACTCGGCTCGATGGGCAGTGACACGCCGATCGCCGTGCTGTCGCGCCGGCCGCGCCTCGTCTTCGACTACTTCACCCAGCTCTTCGCGCAGGTGACGAACCCGCCCCTCGACGCGATCCGCGAGGAGATGGTCACCGCACTTGCCGACACGATCGGCCCCGAGCACAACCTGCTCGAGGCGGCGCCCGCGTCGTGCAGGCAGATCGTGCTGCCGTTCCCCGTCATCGACAACGACGAGCTCGCCAGGATCGTGCACGTCAACGACGACGGCGACATGCCGGGCTTCCGCGCCCACGTCGTCAGCGGCCTCTACGAGGTCGCCGGCGGCGGCGAGGCCCTGCACGCGCGCCTCGACGAGATCCGTGCCGAGGTGTCACGCGCGATCGCCGACGGCGCACGCATCATCGTGCTGTCCGACCGCGAGTCCGACGCCGAGTTCGCGCCGATCCCTTCGCTGCTGCTGACCGGCGCCGTGCACCATCACCTGATCCGGGAACGCACCCGTACCCAGGTGGGTCTCGTGGTCGAGGCGGGCGACGTCCGCGAGGTGCACCACGTCGCGGTCCTCGTCGGCTACGGTGCCGCCGCCGTCAACCCGTACCTCGCGATGGAGACGGTCGAGATCCGGGCCAGGTACGGCAACCTCGCCGCGGCTCCCGAGGAGGCCGTGCGCAACCTGATCAGGGCGCTCGGCAAGGGCGTGCTCAAGGTCATGAGCAAGATGGGCGTGTCGACCGTGGCGTCGTACGCCGGTGCGCAGATCTTCGAGGCACTCGGCCTGTCGAGCGACGTCGTCGACGAGTGCTTCACCGGCACCACGTCGCGGCTCGGCGGCGTCGGGTTCGACGTCCTCGCCAAGGAGGTCGCCAAGCGGCATGTCACGGCGTACCCGCGCAGGACGATCTCGCCGCCGCACCGCTCGCTCGACGTCGGTGGCGAGTACCGCTGGCGCCGCGAGGGCGAGCTGCACCTGTTCGACCCCGACACCGTGTTCCGGCTGCAGCACTCCACCAGGAGCCGGCAGTACGAGATCTTCAAGGACTACACGCGCCTGGTCGACGAGCAGTCCGCCGCGCTGCTGACCCTGAGGGGACTGTTCCGGCTCCGCGAGGACGACCGCCCGCCGGTGCCGCTCGACGAGGTCGAGCCGGTCGAGGACATCGTCAGGCGCTTCAACACCGGCGCGATGTCGTACGGCGCGCTGTCGGCGGAGGCGCACGAGACGCTCGCGATCGCGATGAACCGGCTCGGTGGCCGGTCGAACTCCGGCGAGGGCGGCGAGGAGCCCGACCGGCTGCGTGACCCGGAGCGGCGCAGCCGCGTCCGGCAGGTCGCGAGCGGCCGGTTCGGCGTGACGAGCGAGTACCTCGCCACCGGCGACGACATCCAGATCAAGATCGCGCAGGGCGCGAAGCCGGGGGAGGGTGGGCAGCTCCCCGGCAACAAGGTCTACCCGTGGATCGCCCGCACCAGGTACTCGACGCCGGGCGTGGGCCTGATCTCCCCGCCGCCCCACCACGACATCTACTCGATCGAGGACCTCGCGCAGCTGATCCACGACCTGAAGAACGCGAACCCCACCGCGCGGGTGCACGTGAAGCTGGTCGCGGAGGTCGGCGTGGGCACCGTCGCCGCCGGCGTGGCCAAGGCGCACGCCGACGTCGTCCTGGTCTCCGGGCACGACGGCGGCACCGGTGCGGCGCCGCTCACCTCGCTGAAGCATGCCGGCGGCCCGTGGGAGATCGGCCTCGCCGAGACCCAGCAGACGCTGCTCGCCAACAACCTGCGCGACCGCATCGTGGTGCAGGTCGACGGCCAGATGAAGACCGGCCGCGACGTCATCGTGGCCGCGCTGCTTGGCGCGGAGGAGTTCGGCTTCTCCACCGCGCCGCTGGTGGTGAGCGGTTGCGTGATGATGCGGGTGTGCCACCTCGACACCTGTCCGGTCGGGGTCGCGACGCAGAACCCCGAGCTGCGCAAGCGGTTCCGTGGCTCTCCCGACTTCGTGGTGACGTTCTTCGAGTACATCGCGGAGGAGGTGCGCGAGCACCTCGCCGCGCTCGGCTTCCGTTCGCTCGACGAGGCGATCGGGCGCAGCGAGCTGCTCGACGCCGACCGCGCGGTCGACCACTGGAAGGCCTCGGGTCTCGACCTGTCACCGCTGCTCGAGCTGCCCGACATCGCGGACGACGCCCCGCGGCGTCAGGTGATCGAGCAGGACCACGGGCTGGAGAAGGCACTCGACCACCAGTTGATCGCGCTGGCCGCCGACGCGCTCGACTCCGGTGAGCCGGTCCGCGCCCAGCTGCCCATCCGCAACGTCAACCGCACCGTCGGCACGATGCTGGGCTACGAGGTCACCACGCGCTTCGGCGGAGCCGGGCTGCCGCAGGACACCGTCGACGTGACGTTCACCGGTTCCGCCGGCCAGTCGTTCGGCGCGTTCGTACCGCCAGGGGTCACGCTGCGCCTCTACGGCGACGCGAACGACTACCTCGGCAAGGGCCTGTCCGGCGGCCGGCTCGTCGTGCGTCCCGATCTCGGGGCGAGGTTCGTGCCGCAGCACAACGTCATCGCGGGCAACGTCATCGGCTACGGCGCAACTGCCGGCGAGATGTACCTGCGCGGCAAGGTGGGCGAGCGGTTCTGCGTGCGCAACTCGGGTGCGACCGCCGTCGTCGAGGGCATCGGTGACCACGGGTGCGAGTACATGACCGGCGGCGTCGCCGTCATCCTCGGTCCGGTCGGGCGCAACTTCGCGGCCGGCATGTCCGGCGGTGTGGCGTACGTGGTCGACCTCGACCAGTCCCTCGTCAACGCCGAGCTCGTCGACGTCGAGGAGCTCGATCCCGACGACGTGGAGCGGCTGCTTGACCTGCTCGGCACCCACCAGGTCGAGACCGGGTCGGACGTCGCCTCGGTGCTGCTGGCCGACCCCGCGTCCCTCGCGCGCAGGTTCAGCAAGATCATGCCGCGCGGGTTCCGGCGGGTGCTCGTCGCGGAGTCGGAGGCGAAGCGCCTCGGCCTGTCGGACGACGAGACCATCGTCCGCATGATGGAGGCCGCCAATGGCTGACCCGAAGGGGTTCATGAACACCCCGCGGCGCCTGCCCGAGACGCGCCCCGTGCCGGTGCGGATCCAGGACTGGCGTGAGATCAAGGAGAAGTCCGAGCCGGGCGAGGTGCAGGGCCAGGCGGGCCGCTGCATGGCGTGCGGCATCCCGTACTGCCACCGCGGCTGCCCGCTGGGTAACCTGATCCCGGAGTGGAACGACCTCGTCTGGCGCGGCGACTGGCGTGAGGCGTCGGAGCGTCTGCACGCCACCAACAACTTCCCGGAGTTCACCGGCCGGCTGTGCCCCGCGCCGTGCGAGCCCGCCTGCGTGCTCGACCTGCACGACGCTCCCGTGACGATCAAGCAGGTCGAGGTCGAGATCATCGACCGGGCCTGGTCGCGCGGCTGGGTCGAGCCGCGACCGCCCGACCGGCTGTCCGGCCGCGCCGTCGCGGTCGTCGGGTCGGGACCCGCCGGGCTCGCGGCCGCGCAGCAGCTGACCAGGGCCGGGCACACGGTGGTGGTCTACGAGCGCGACGACCGGCTCGGCGGCCTGCTGCGGTACGGCGTGCCCGAGTTCAAGATGGAGAAGCGGCACCTCGACCACCGGCTCGAGCAGATGCGTCTCGAGGGCACCCGGTTCCGCACCGGCGTGAACGTCGGTACCGACGTCACGCTGTCCAAGCTGCGCACGCGGTTCGACGCCGTGCTGCTCGCCTCGGGTGCGCTGGCGCCGCGCGACATCGACGTGCCGGGCCGTGACCTCGCCGGCGTGCACCAGGCCATGGACCACCTGACCCAGGCGAACCGTGCCTGCGAGGGCGACGTCGACGAGCCGGAGATCACCGCGCGCGGGAAGCGGGTCGTGATCGTCGGCGGCGGCGACACCGGCGAGGACTGCCTGGGCACGGCGCACCGGCAGGGCGCGACCGCCGTGATCCAGCTCGGCGGCCGCCCGCGTCCACCCGACACCCGCGACGAGTCGATGCCGTGGCCGTCCGACCCCGACGTCTTCGAGGTGTCGGGGGCGTACGAGGAGGGCGGCGAGAAGGTCTACTCCGTCACCCCGCTGCGGCTCGTCGACGACGGCGCCGGCAACGTCGCCGGCCTGGAGGTCGTCGAGGTCGACCGGCTCGGACCCGGCAGGTACCGACCGATCGAGGGCACCGAGCGGGTGATCGACTGCGAGCTTGCCCTGCTCGCGCTCGGCTTCGCCGGCGCGGAGCGCGGCCCGCTGCTCGACGACCCGGGCGTCGAGGTCCGCTCCAACGGCACGGTCGCACGCGACGACCGCTGGCAGACCAACATCCCCGGCGTCTACGTCGCGGGCGACGCCGGCAGGGGAGCGTCCCTGGTGGTGTGGGCCATCGCCGAGGGCCGCGCCGCCGCCGAGGCGATCGACCGTGAGCTCGCCGGCACCTCCCAGCTCCCGAGCCCCGTCACCCCGGTCAGCACCGCCATCTGAGCTGTCCCGGCGGGTGGAGTGCTGGTGCCGCACTGTTTTGGTCGCGGTGGAGGCAGCACCTGTGGCTGCCGCGTCCCCTGGTGACCGCGCGCTTCTGTCGACAGTCCCCGAAGCGCCGCACATCGCGATTCGGAGGTTCCCATCCCCGGCAGCATGTGGGAACCCCCGAATCACGATGTGAAGCCCGGGAGCGGCGTGACGCCAGTAGCGAAAGGCCGAGGGAAGGTGCGAAGCACCGACCAGGGTGGGGTATGACCGCGAGCGCCGTCCCGGGGGGTTGACGGCGCCCGCGGCGTCTCGCGCGTCCGAGGTCGGAGGGGGACGCGCGACGCTTGGGCAAAGCCTAGGAGACGCCTGCCGATACGCCAAGGGCCTACCGTCCTGCGTGTCCTGGCGCCGCGACGCACTACTGTGCCGTGCATGGTCCGTCGCGCCAAGATCGTCTGCACGCTCGGACCCTCGTCGTCGTCCCCCACGGCCGTCCGCGCGTTGGTGCGCGCGGGCATGGACGTGGCGCGGCTCAACCTGAGCCACGGGAGCCGCGAGGAGCACGAGCGCACCTATCTCGAGGTCCGTCGCGCGTCGGACGAGAGCGGGCGCAGCGTCGCCGTGCTGGCCGACCTGCAGGGTCCCAAGATCAGGCTGGGCACGTTCGCCGACGGCAAGGCGACCCTTGAGGAGGGCGCGGAGTTCGTGATCACCACCGACGACGTCGCGGGTACGTCGTCGCTGGCGTCCACGACGTACCCGGGTCTCGCCGAGGACGTCGAGGTCGGTGACCCGGTGCTCGTCGACGACGGCCGGCTGGTGCTCGAGGTGGTCGCGGTGGAGGGGGCGCGGGTGGTCACCTCGGTGCGCATCGGCGGCGAGGTGTCGAACCACAAGGGTCTCAACCTGCCGCGGACGCACGTCCGCGCGCCCGTGCTGACCGACAAGGACACCGCCGACCTGCGGTGGGCCCTCGACCTGCGTGCCGACCTCGTCGCGCTCTCGTTCGTCCGCGACCCCGGCGACGCCGCCGTGGTGCGGCGGGTGATGGACGAGCACGACACCCGGCTGCCCGTGCTCGCGAAGGTCGAGAAGCCGCAGGCCGTCGAGCGGCTCGAGGAGGTCATCGAGGCCTTCGACGGCGTGATGGTCGCGCGCGGCGACCTCGGCGTCGAGATGTCGCTCGACGAGGTCCCGATCGTGCAGAAGCGCGCCGTGGCGATCGCCCGTGACCAGGCGAAACCCGTGATCGTCGCCACGCAGATGCTGGAGTCGATGGTGACCGCGGCCAGGCCGACCAGGGCGGAGGCGTCCGACGTCGCCAACGCCGTCCTCGACGGCGCGGACGCGCTCATGCTGAGCGCGGAGACGTCGATCGGCGACGATCCGTGCCGGGTCGTCGAGACGATGGCGCGGATCATCGGGACGGCGGAGGAGAAGGGCCGCGACCTGCTCCGCGACCTCACCCGGGCGCCGGTCACGATGGGCGGGGTGATCTCGAAGGCGGCGATCGAGGTCGGCGCCAGGCTGGGGGCGCGGGCGCTGTGCGCGTTCACCCAGACCGGCGACACGGTGCGCCGACTGTCGCGTCACCGGTCACCGATCCCGCTGCTGGCGTTCACGCCGATGCAGGCGGTACGCAGCCAGCTCTCGCTCAGCTGGGGCGTCGAGACGTTCCAGACGGCGATGGTCACGCACACCGACGACATGGTGCGGCAGGTCGACGCGGCGCTGCTGGACGTGGGCAGGTGCGCGGAGGGTGACCTCGTGGTGATCGTCGCGGGCAGCCCGCCCGGCACCCCTGGCTCGACCAACGCCCTACGCGTCCACCGCATCGGCGACGCGGTAGGCGGCACCGCCCCCGCCTACCGCGAGTAAGGGGAGCGACCGACCGGCGCACGACGGGGAAGACCGTGTGAGCGAGGGACGAAGTCCCAACGCCCCCAACCAGAAGGCATTCCACCGTGACCGGGGAACGTGGGGTCTGGGGGCTCGGCCCCCGGAAAATGTCGCGGGTGTGGCGAAGGCGAGCGCAGCTCGACGAGCAGGGGTGGCTACCCCGTACCCCGGGTGGGATTCGAACCCACATGGCCTTGCGACCACCGGATTTTGAGGCCGGCTCCTATGCCAGTTCGGATACCGGGGCGTGACTGATGTCAAGGTCACAGTACCGGGTGGCGTCGACGTGACGGGGCCCCGACTAGGCTGTACGGATGACTGACGTGGCGCGGCGTGTGGTGATCGCCGAGGACGAGGCCCTGATCCGGCTCGATCTCAAGGAGATGCTGGAGGACGAGGGGTACGAGGTCGTCGGCGAGGTCGGTGACGGCCAGGCGGCGGTCGACGTGACGACCGAGCAACGGCCCGACCTGGTGATCATGGACGTGAAGATGCCCGTCCTCGACGGGATCAGCGCGGCCGAGCGCATTGCCGAGGACCGGATCGCCCCGGTCGTGATCCTCACCGCGTTCTCCCAGCGCGAGCTGGTCGAGCGGGCGCGCGACGCGGGTGCCATGGCGTACCTCGTCAAGCCGTTCACCCGGGCCGATCTCGTGCCGGCGATCGAGGTGGCGCAGAGCAGGTTCGCCGAGATCGCCGCGCTGGAGGAGGAGGTCCGCGATCTGGGGGACCGCCTCGAGACGCGCAAGCTGGTCGAGCGGGCGAAGGCGGCGCTCCAGGAGCAGCACGACATGACCGAGCCGCAGGCCTTCCGCTGGATCCAGAAGGCGGCGATGGACCGCCGGGTGCCGATGCGCAAGGTCGCCGAGGTCGTCCTCGAGTCGACGTCGACCGCCGACAAGACGTAACCGGCGGACGCCGGTCGTGAAGACCCGGGGCGCCTTTGGTGCCGTCCGGGTCTTCCCCGGACACCGGACGTTGTCTACTCGGCGCCCCGGGTCCTTCGTGCCCTCCGTGACGGCCGGGCACTCGCCGTCACGGTAGTGACCGGCCCAGGAGTCACGCAAAGCGCGTGTGGCGCAGGACGACGACGTCGTTACACGCGGTCCACGAGCATGCAGGTGAGTCGTGCGGTGCAGATCCGGCGGTCGCGGGCGTCCGTGACGACCACCTCGAACACGGCGACCGAACGACCCACGTGAACCGGGGTGGCGGTACCGGTCACGAGGCCGGCACGCGTGGCGCGGTGGTGCGACGCGTTGATCTCGATGCCCACGGCAAGCCGGTCGGGTGCCTGGAGGCTCGCGGCCACCGAGCCGACGGTCTCGGCGAGTGCGCACGAGGCCCCGCCGTGGAGCAGGCCGTACGGCTGGGTGTTGCCCTCCACCGGCATGGTCGCGACGACGCGCTCGGGGGTCACCTCGACCAGCTCGATGCCCATGCGCTCGACGAGCGTCCCCCGTACCGACTCGCGCATCTGCGCGAGCGGGTAAGGTGCGGTCGGCTCGTCGCTCATTGGGTATCCTCCGCCTGCCGTTGTCGTGTCACTGGGGAAGCCTAGGATCGGGTCGATGCCAACCACCAACGCGGCCCCGACCGCACAACCGGACCAGGCCGCGACGCCGAAGCCGCGGCTGCTGCTGATCGACGGCCATTCGCTGGCATACCGCGCGTTCTTCGCCCTGCCGGTCGAGAACTTCTCCACGACCACCGGCCAGCCGACCAACGCGGTGTACGGGTTCACGTCCATGCTGATCAACGTCCTGCGCGACGAGCAGCCGACCCACATGGCGGTCGCGTTCGACGTCTCGCGCAAGACGTTCAGGTCGGAGCGCTACCCGGAGTACAAGGCGAACCGCAGCCAGACGCCCAACGAGTTCCGCGGGCAGGTCAGCCTCATCGAGGAGGTACTCGACGCGCTGCGCATCCCGCGCCTGGCGCTCGACGGCTTCGAGGCCGACGACCTGATCGCCACGCTGACCAGCCAGGCCGAGGCGGCCGGCTACGAGATCCTCATCTGCACCGGCGACCGCGACGCGCTGCAGCTGGTGAGCGACTCCGTCACCGTCCTCTACCCGCGGCGCGGCGTCTCCGACCTCACCAGGTTCACCCCCGACGCGGTGGCCGAGAAGTACGGGCTCACCCCCGCGCAGTACCCCGACTTCGCCGCCGTGCGCGGCGACCCGAGCGACAACCTGCCCAACATCGTGGGCGTGGGGGAGAAGACCGCGGCGAAGTGGATCCGCGAGTTCGGGTCGCTCGACGATCTCGTCGACCGCGTCGACGAGGTCAAGGGCAAGGCGGGCGACGCGCTGCGCGCGCACCTCGCCCAGGTCATCTCCAACCGCCAGCTCACCGAGCTGGTCCGCGACGTCGAGCTCGACCACGCGCCCGACGACCTGCAGCTCGGGGCCTGGGATCGCCAGCAGGTGCACGACCTCTTCGACAACCTGCAGTTCCGGGTGCTCCGCGAGCGGCTGTTCGCCACGCTCTCGTCGGTCGAGCCCGAGGCCGACGAGGGGTTCGAGGTCGACACGACCGTCGTGGGCGCGGGTGAGCTGGCCGGCTGGCTCGCCGAGCACACCGCGGTCGGCGTCCGCTGCGGCGTGGCCGTGACAGGCACCTGGGGGCGTGGCACGGGCACGGTCACCGGGTTCGCGGTCGCGGCTCCCGACGGCGCGGCGGCCTTCTTCGACCCCACCCAGCTGACCGAGGACGACGACGGCGCGCTCGGCGACTGGCTGGCCGACCCGGAGCGGCCCAAGGTCATGCACGACGTCAAGGGGCCGAGCCTGGCGTTCGCCGCGCACGGCTGGCCGCTGGCCGGTCTCGCCTGCGACACCGCGCTCGCCGCGTACCTCGTGCTGCCCGGGCAGCGCTCGTTCGACCTCGGCGACCTCACCCTGCGCTACCTGAGGCGCGAGCTGCGGGCCGAGGCCGACGAGGGCGGTCAGCTGTCCCTCGACGGTAGTGCCGAGCAGGACGAAGCGGAGTCGCTCGCGATCCGTGCCCGTGCCGTGCTCGAGCTCGCGGACGAGCTCGAGGCCGACGTCGCGCGCCGCGGCGGCAGCGACCTGCTCGGTGACGTCGAGCTCCCGTTGCTGCACCTGCTCGCCGGCATGGAACGGGTCGGCATCGCGGTCGACGGCGACCACCTCGACCACCTGTCGGCCACCCTCGCCGGCGGGGTCAAGGACGCCGAGCAGGCCACGTTCGCCGTCGTCGGCCACGAGTTCAACCTCGGCTCGCCCAAGCAGCTCCAGCAGGTGCTGTTCGAGGAGCTGAGCCTGCCCAAGACCAAGCGGATCAAGAGCGGCTACACCACCGACGCCGACGCCCTGCAGAGCCTGCTGGCGCAGACCGGGCATCCCGTGCTCGAGCACCTGCTCAGGCACCGCGACGTGAGCAAGCTGCGCAGCATCGTCGACTCGCTGATCCCGATGATCGACGACGCGAGCCGGATCCACACCACGTTCGACCAGATCGTCGCGGCGACGGGCCGGCTGTCGTCGCGCGACCCCAACCTGCAGAACATCCCGATCCGGAGCGTCGAGGGCCGCGCGATCCGCCGCGGCTTCGTCGTCGCGAAGGGGTTCGAGACCCTCCTCACCGCCGACTACAGCCAGATCGAGATGCGCATCATGGCGCACCTGTCCGACGACGCGGGACTCATCGAGGCGTTCCAGTCGGGCGAGGACCTCCACACCTACGTCGCGGCGCAGGCGTTCGACATCGACACCACCGCGGTCGACCCGGAGATGCGCCGGCGGATCAAGGCGATGTCGTACGGCCTCGCGTACGGGCTGTCGGCGTACGGCCTGGCGCAGCAGCTCGCCATCACCCCGGACGAGGCGTCCGCGCAGATGGAGCGCTACTTCGAGCGGTTCGGCGGCGTGCGCGACTACCTCAAGGAAGTTGTCGACCAGGCCCGCCGCGACGGCTACACCGAGACCCTCATGGGCCGGCGTCGCTACCTGCCCGACCTGGTGAGCGACAACAGGCAGCGTCGCCAGATGGCCGAACGCATGGCGCTCAACGCGCCGATCCAGGGCTCCGCCGCCGACATCATCAAGGTCGCGATGCTGCGGGTCGCCCGCGCGCTCACCGAGGCCGGCCTCACGTCGCGCATGCTGCTGCAGGTGCACGACGAGCTCGTGTTCGAGGTCGCGCCGGGCGAGCTCGACACCGTCCGTGAGCTGGCCGTCCGTGAGATGTCTGCGGCGTACGAGCTGCGCGTGCCGCTCGAGGTCTCCGTGGGCGTCGGCCACGACTGGGATGCCGCCGGGCACTAGGTTGAGGTGACCCCCACGTCTGCGTGGGTCCAACGCTCAGGAGTCGGACAATGTCGACTGCTCCAGGTGGTGTCGTCGTCTCGGGCGAGGGTGTGCCACGGCGCCGATCGTGGTCGCACCGACTGGCCTGGGTTGCCGTGCTCATCGCCGGTGTCGCGGCCTACCTGCTGGTTCTGCGCACCCTCGTCACCACCGAGAACCTCAACTTCTTTCCCTCCCTGATCCTGCTGGGCGCGATGACGGTGCCGATCACGGTGCTGGTGTTCGCGTGGGGATCGGGCCCGGCGATCACCGCCTCGCCCGGTCTGGTCGTGTTCACTGCCCTCACCGGCGGCATCGTCGGGACTGTCACCGCCGGCACCCTCGAGTACGACACCCTCCACCGTCTCGGCGCGTTGCCGATGCTCGGCGTGGGCCTGATCGAGGAGACCGCCAAGCTCGTCGTGCCGGTCGCGCTGCTGCTGTTCCTGCCCAGCCGGGGCCGCCAGGCCGGGGTCATCATCGGCATCGCGTCCGGGATGGGGTTCGCCACCCTCGAGACCATGGGATACGGGTTCAGCGCGTTGCTGTCCGAGCGCAGCATCGCTGCGGTAGACCAGACTCTCCTGTTGCGCGGACTCCTCGCGCCGGCCGGCCACGTCGCCTGGACCGGCATGACCACCGCCGCCCTCTGGCGAATCCCGACCGCACCGCACAGGGCTCGCGCGGCGCTCCTCGCGATCGGCGCCCTCGTCCTCGCCGTGCTCCTGCACACCGGCTGGGACGCGCTGAACAGCATCGTCGCGCACGTCGTCATCGGCACAGTCAGCCTCGTCCTGCTGCTGATCCTCATCGGCCGCTCCCACCGTGCCGGTGCCCCTGCCACGGCGCGGCGGCGGTCGCAGTAGGTTGCCGGTGGAGGCGTTCCCCAGCACTGGAGGCAGGTAGCGGTGAGCATCACCCTCGGGTACAAGGCGTCGGCGGAGCAGTTCGGCCCGCGTGAGCTCGTGGAGCTTGGGGTCGCGGCCGAGACGCACGGGTTCGACAGCGTCCTGGTCAGCGACCACTACCAGCCGTGGCGGCACGAGGGCGGGCACGCGCCGTTCTCGATCGCCTGGATGACGGCAGTCGGCGAGCGCACGTCCCGCGTCATGCTCGGCACGAGCGTCCTGACCCCCACGTTCCGCTACAACCCCGCCGTCATCGCGCAGGCCTTCGGCACGATGGGCTGCCTGTACCCGGGCCGCGTGATACTCGGCATCGGCACGGGGGAGGCGCTCAACGAGATCGCGGTCTCCGGCCGTGAGTGGCCGCCGATCAAGGAGCGGTTCGCCCGGCTCCGCGAGTCCGTCGAGCTGATGCGGGCGCTGTGGGCCGGAGGGCGCGTCGACTACCAGGGCGAGTACTACACGACCGTCGGTGCCACGATCTACGACCGGCCGGCCGCGGGCATCCCGGTCTACGTCGCCGCGGGCGGACCGATGATGGCGCGCTACGCCGGGCGCGTCGCCGACGGGTTCATCTGCACGAGCGGCAAGGGCATGGACCTCTACGAGGAGAAGCTCATCCCGGCGGTCGACGAGGGCCTCGAGAAGGCGTCCCGTGACCCGTCGTCCCTCGACCGGATGATCGAGATCAAGCTGTCGTTCGACACCGACTACGACACCGCGCTGGAGAACACCAGGTTCTGGGCGCCGCTCGCGCTGAGCGCCGAGCAGAAGGCCGAGCTCGAGGACCCGATCGAGATGGAGCGGGCCGCCGACGAGCTGCCGATCGACAAGATCGCGAGCCGCTGGATCGTGAGCGCCGACCCCGACGAGGCCGTCGCCAACATCAAGCCGTACGTCGACGCCGGCTTCAACCACCTGGTGTTCCACGCGCCCGGCCACGACCAGCGCAGGTTCCTCGCCGCGTTCGAGGAGCAGCTGGCGCCCCGCCTGCGTGACCTCGGCGCCTGACCCGGCTCGTCAGGTGATCTCGTCCTCCACGTAGCGGATGCGGGTCACGCCCAGACCGAGCGCGAACAGGACGAGGATCGAGGCGAGCAGCACCGTCACTGGGATCGTCCAGGTGCCCGTCGCGTCGTGGAGGACGCCGATGAGGAACGGGCCGGCCGCCGCGACGAAGTAGCCGATGCCCTGCACGAAGCCGGACAGTGCGCTGCTGCCCTGGCCGGTACGCGCGCGCAACCCGATCAGGATCAGCGCGACCGGGAACACACCGTTGCCGATGCCGAGCAGCACCGCCCACAGGACCGGCGCGGTGCCCGGGGCGACGAGGAGTCCTACGTAGCCGGCGAGGTAACAGCTCATGATGACGACGACGAGCGGACGCAGGCTGCGCAGCCGTGCGGTGACGGCCGCGAGCAACAGGGAGACGACCATGCCGACTCCGGGGAGGAGCGCGAGCGCGTAGCCCGCGTCGGCCTGGTCGATCCCGGCGTCGCGCAGGATCGCGGGCAGCCACCCCAGCTGCGCGTACCCGTTGGCCGATTGCAGCCCGAAGAAGAGAGTGAGCAACCACGCGGTCCTGCTCCTGACCAGGCGGCGCGCGGACACGGCGTGGCCTGGTTGGCGTACGGGCGCGCGCTCGCGCAGCAGGCCGAGCCAGGGCAGGGCGGCGACCAGGCCCATCACGGCCCACATCCCCAGGGCCGCCCGCCAGCCGCCGAAGGCGTCCGCGATCGGCACGGACGCGCCCGCGGCCAGGGCCGTCGACAGCTGCATGAGGGTGCTGTAGACGCCGATCACGAGGCTGATCCGGTTCGGGAAGTGCAGCTTGACCAGTGCGGGGCAGAGCACGTTGGCGACACCTGACCCGGCGAGGGCGAACGCGGTGGCGGCGACGAACACGGCAGCCGAGTCGGTGAGCACGCGGACGCCGAGCCCGGCGGCCACCGCGAGCATGGCGAGCAGGGCGGAGCGGCGCAGGCCGACCCGCGCGGCGAGAGGTGGGGCGGCGAGGCCGCAGACCCCGAAGCAGATCAGCGGCAGGGTCGTGACCAGGCCGGCGACCGTGCCGGTGAGCGCGAGGTCGGCACGGATCTCGGTGAGCACCGGGCCGAGGCTGCTGACCAGCGGGCGGAGGTTGAGCGCGACGAGCGCGATGCCGACGAGGACCAGCAGGCGCTCGCGCCGAGCACGCGCTGCGGTGCCCTGTTCTCGTGGTGTTATGGGTAGAGTCTACGAGGGACGGTCGGAGTGACCAGTGGGGTCCCGTGGGGCTGCCCGTGCACCCCTCGTTGACCCTTGATCACGCGTGACCGTATCCTGACCTGTGCGCTGTGGGCCTGCGCGACCTCGGACGGAGCAGGCTGCGCTCGTTCATGTCGATCATCCGGGTATCGCGAAACGACGCTTCACCCGTATCCACGTCGGCTTGACGGACAGGGTCCAGGCGCTCACAACAGGACACTCACGACACCAGTCCACACCGGAGCCAACCAAACATATGACGAGCAGCACTGACGCCGCCCAGTCGGCGCCGCAGCAGGTAGCGGTCAACGACATCGGGTCCGAAGAAGACTTCCTCGCGGCGATCGACCTGACCATCAAGTACTTCAACGACGGTGACATCGTCGACGGCACCGTCGTCAAGGTCGATCGGGACGAGGTCCTGCTCGACATCGGGTACAAGACCGAGGGTGTGATCCCGAGCCGAGAGCTCTCCATCAAGCACGACGTCGACCCGGCCGAGGTCGTCAGTGTGGGTGACGGGGTCGAGGCCCTTGTCCTGCAGAAGGAGGACAAGGAAGGCCGGCTGATCCTCTCGAAGAAGCGGGCTCAGTACGAGCGCGCCTGGGGCACGATCGAGAAGATCAAGGACGACGACGGCATCGTCACAGGCACGGTCATCGAGGTCGTCAAGGGTGGACTGATCCTCGACATCGGGCTCCGCGGCTTCCTCCCCGCCTCATTGGTCGAGATGCGTCGCGTGCGTGATCTCCAGCCGTACGTCGGCAAGGAGCTCGAGGCCAAGATCATCGAGCTGGACAAGAACCGCAACAACGTCGTGCTGTCGAGGCGCGCGTGGCTCGAGCAGACACAGTCGGAGGTTCGTCAGAACTTCCTCAACCAGCTGCAGAAGGGCCAGATCCGCAAGGGCGTCGTGTCGTCGATCGTCAACTTCGGTGCGTTCGTCGATCTCGGCGGCGTCGACGGCCTGGTGCACGTGTCCGAGCTGTCCTGGAAGCACATCGACCACCCGAGCGAGGTCGTCGAGGTGGGCCAGGAGGTCACCGTCGAGGTCCTCGACGTCGACCTCGACCGGGAGCGCGTGTCGCTCTCGCTCAAGGCCACGCAGGAAGACCCCTGGCAGCAGTTCGCCCGCACCCACCAGATCGGTCAGGTCGTGCCCGGCAAGGTCACGAAGCTCGTCCCGTTCGGCTCGTTCGTCCGGGTCGAGGAGGGCATCGAGGGTCTCGTGCACATCTCCGAGCTGGCGGAGCGGCACGTCGAGATCCCCGAGCAGGTCGTGCAGGTCGGCAAGCAGATCTTCGTGAAGATCATCGACATCGACCTGGAACGCCGTCGCATCAGCCTGTCCCTCAAGCAGGCCAACGAGGGCGGTGCCGGAGGCGAGGAGTTCGACCCGACCCTGTACGGCATGGCGGCCGAGTACGACGAGCAGGGCAACTACAAGTACCCGGACGGCTTCGACCCCGAGAGCGGGGAGTGGCTCGAGGGCTTCGACAAGCAGCGCGAGGAGTGGGAGCGCCAGTACGCCGAGGCGCACACCACCTGGGAGGCGCACCGCAAGCAGATCGAGGACTCCCGCGAGTCCGACGCCGAGGCGGCCGCGGAGGCGGCGGTCAGCGGCTCGAGCAGCAGCAGCAGCAGCTCGAGCGGGTCGTCGGGCGGCTCCTCTGGTGGCGGCACGCAGTACTCCTCCGCCGGCGACGAGGCCGAGGGCGCGCTGGCGTCCGACGAGGCGCTGCAGGCGCTTCGTGACAAGCTGACCGGTGGCAGTCCCAGCTGACCCTCACCGCAACGCGACATCGGTGCCCGGCTCCCCTTGGAGCCGGGCACCGATGTGTTCCACAGGCGTGTCGTGGGGCGGCCGACGTGATCGGCCTCGCGTCGCCTCAGGCGACGGGTTCGGCCTCGGTGGCGCGCTCGGCCTCGGCGATGAGCTCGGCGCGCTCCTTGCGGTAGGCCAGGACCGACCAGACGACCGCGACGGCCCAGACGACGGCGATCGCCACGTACGCGGTCCACAGCGTGGCCGGTGCCGCGTCGACGTAGTCGGAGCGCAGGATCGTCCGGGTGTTGGTGAGGACGATGACCCCACCCACGAGCGAGCCGAGCACCCGGCCGGGGATGTGCCGCACCAGCCAGGCGGCGATCGGGGCGGCGATCAGGCCGCCCACGAGCAACGCGCCGACCGCGGAGAACGGGATGCCCTCACCGCCGAGGCCGATGAGGAAGCCGAGGCTGGCTGAGAGGGCGACGATGAACTCGCTGGTGTCGACCGAGCCGACGACCTTGCGCGGCTCCAGGCGTCCTGTCGCCAGCAGCGCCGGCGTGGAGACCGGGCCCCAGCCGCCGCCCCCGGTGGAGTCGACGAAGCCGCCGACGAGGCCGAGCGGTGCGAGGAACCAGGCGCGGACCGGCTTGCCGAGCTGTCCTCGCGGCGTGCCCCAGGCGGTGAACCGGATCAGGATGTAGACGCCGAGTGCCAGCAGGAGGCCGGACATGATCGGTGCCGCGGTCTCGGTGCTGAGGCTGCTGAGGAAGGTGGCCCCGGCGAACGCGCCGATGCCGCCGGGGACGGCGATCTTCGCCACGATCTTCCAGTCGACGTTCCCGAACCGCCAGTGCGAAGCGCCCGACACCAGGGTCGTGCCGATCTCCGCGAGATGGACCGTCGCGGACGCGGCGGCGGGCGCGGCGCCGGTGGCGAGCAGCAGCGTGGTCGACGTGACGCCGTACGCCATGCCGAGGCTGCCGTCGACGAGCTGGGCGCCGAGACCGACGAGGGCGAGCAGGATGAGCTTCCGCACAGACTATCCCTGTTCATCCGGTATTACCGACTGGACCGATAGATTAAGGGTACGGAAATGTCCCCGGATGTACAGCCGGGAGCTCGGATGGCGAGACGCGCCTACGTTACGTGGTGGCCGGCGTCACAGTTCGTCGAGGAGCGCGGTGAGCCACCCCGGTCGCGCGACGACGGCCCGGTGATCGGTGCTCTGGCAACGGCGACCGAGCTCCCGGTCGGCCGTGACGACCACGGTCGTGCGATGTGCGGCGCCGGCGTGCTCGGCAACCAACGACACGATCGCGTCGTCGCCCGACCGCTCGGCGCCGACCACCCGCACGTCCGGGCTCGCCTCGCCGGCCAGCGGCCTGGCCGCACCCTCCGTGACCATGACGACGTCGGCATACCAGGTGTCGTCGCTCCTGGCAGGGTCGACCTCGTACGGCAGCCGGCTCGCGCTCAGCCCGTGCCTGGCCAGCAGGATGAGGCGGTCGCGCAGCCGTCGCGCCGCGCCGAGGCGGTCGCGCCACCAGCCGTCGGGACGGCTACCGACCACGTTGGCGGCGTCGACGATCACGACCGGTGCCCGCGGGGAGGCGAGCAGGCGCGGCCAGGTGATCGCGAAGTGCGGATGCAGCGCGAGCGAGGCGAGCTCGTCCTCGGGGACCCAGCGGAGCTCGACGCTCTCGGCGTTGGCGGGGGCGACGGGGAACGTCTCGGTGACGTCAGCGAGGACGGTGGTGTAGCTCCAGCCGCCGTGGTCGTCGGTGTAGGCGCCGGAGACCCTCACCCGGGACGGGTCGATCCCGCCCTCCTCTCCCGCCTCGCGCAGGGCGGTGTCGACGGGTGTCTCGTGGCTGTCGCGCGCGCCGCCGAGCAGGCCCCAGGTGCCGCCGTGATGGCTCCACTCCACGCGCAGCTGGACGAGCACCGGGCGCCGGGACGATCCGTCGCCGGGACCGCGCAGCAGCAGGCCGGCGGCGCCGTGTCGTCCCCAGTGGCGGTGACCGAGGTCGCAGGTCACCCAGCCGTCACCGTCGCCTCGCACTAGTCTCGCGCGCCGGCCCGGTCGCGTACGGACCGCGTGGTGCCGTCGCCCGCGGCCGCCTTGAGCCGGTCGACGAGCTCGTCGGTGAGCGGGGTGGACCAGCGGTCGCGGGGGAGGAGGGCGCCGATGTAACGCACCGGGGTGGGGCGGACGGGACGGATGGTCACGCCGTCGACGACGATGCCGAGCGCGACGTCGGGGATGAGCGCGATGCCGATGCCCGCCGCGACCATGGTCATCATGAAGAAGTAGTCACTGCCCCGGCACGCGACCTTGGGGTCGTAGCCGGCGGCCGCCTCCATCGCTTCGCCGCACGAGCCCCACCCGTGCACCCACCACTCGTCGGCGAGGTCGGCCATCCGTATCTCCGACCGGCTGCTCATCGGGTGCTGCGCGGGGAGGACGGCGCGCACGTGGTCCTCGACCAGCGGGACGTAGTGCAGGTCGCGCCAGGCGCGTGGGGGAGTCCTGGTGCGGAAGTGGTAGACCAGAGCGACGTCGACCTCACCCGCGCGCAGCAGGTCGACCGCCCCGGGGGGTTCGGCCTCGATGGCCTGGACGTCGACCTCGGCGCGCGCGGTCATCGGCGCCATGGCGGGCGGCAGGAGTCCCTGGCCGGCGCTGGAGAAGGTGGCCACGGCCAGCCGGCCGGCCTGGCCGTTGACGAGCTGGGACAGCCGCCGCTCGGTGTCGGACAGCTCCCCGGCGACGGCGTCGGCGGCGTCGACGAGCAGCCGACCGGCGGCGGTGAGCTGGACGCCGCGGGTGCTGCGGTCGACCACCCTGGCGCCGACGGAACGCTCGAGCGCGGCGACGTGCTGCGATACGGCGGACGGGGTGAGGCGCAACGACCTGGCGGCGCCGGCGAGGCTGCCGTTCCTCGACACCGCGCGGAGGATGCCGAGGCGATGGACGTCGATCACCAGTCCAGCTTACGTCGGTGCCCGAGCCTCGCCAGCGCCGCTGGGGTCTCGTCGGGAGGACGTCGGGGCACTAGGGTGTCCGTACTGTGCGGATGGCGGTGCCGAAGGAGACGAGCCCCGGCGAGCGGCGCGTCGCCATCGTGCCCGCGGTGCTCCCGCGGCTGCTCGAGGCGGGGCTCGACGTCGTCGTCGAGCCCGGTGCGGGTCAGGCGGCCGGTCACTCCGACGACGACTACCGCGCCGCGGGTGCGACGGTGGCCGGCGACGCTCTCGACGGTGCGGAGCTGCTGGTCTGCGTGCAACCGCCCGCGCAGGCGCAGGTCACGCGACTCACCGCGTCGGCCGTCACCGTGTCGTTCCTGCCGATCGCGCAGCAGGTCGACCTGATCCGCGTCCTCGGCGAGAGCGGACGCACGGCCGTCGCCATGGAGCTGGTGCCGCGGATCTCGCGCGCCCAGTCCATGGACGCACTGTCCTCGCAGGCGGTCGTGGCGGGCTACCGGGCCGCGGTGGTCGCGGCGGAGCGACTGCCCAGGTTCTACCCCCTCTTCATGACCGCCGCGGGCACCGTGCCGCCCGCCCGCGTGCTCGTCCTCGGCGCCGGCGTGGCAGGCCTCCAGGCGATCGCCACGTCCCGCCGCCTGGGTGCGATGGTGCGGGCGTACGACGTGCGCACCGCGGCCGCGGAGGAGGTCAGGAGCGTGGGGGCGGAGTTCGTCGAGCTCGACCTGCCCGCTCTCGACGGCGCGGGTGGTTACGCCAGGGAGATGACCGAGGAACGCTCACGCCTGCAGCGCGAGCTGCTCGCCCCGCACGTCTCGGAGTCCGACGTCGTCATCGCGACCGCCGCGGTGCCCGGCCGACCGGCGCCGCTGCTCGTCCTGCGGGACGCCGTCGAGGCGATGCGACCGGGCTCCGTCGTCGTCGACCTCGCCGCGGAGCAGGGCGGCAACGTCGAGGGCTCGCGGCCGGGCGAGGAGATCACGGTCGGCGCCGCGGTGGTGTGGGGCGGCCACAACGTGCCGAGCCAGCTGCCGGCGCAGGCGAGCCAGCTGTACGCGACCAACGTCGTCAACCTGCTCGCGCTGATGGTCGCTGACGGCGCGCTGGCGATCGACCTCGCGGACGCGATCCTCGACGCCTGCTGCGTGACGCACGCCGGCGAGGTCCGCCACGAGCAGACGAGGGCACTGCTCGCCGAGGAGGTCTCGTAATGGATGGCGTCGCGCTGCTGACCGTCTTCGTGCTCGCGGTGTTCGTGGGCTACGAGGTCATCTCCAAGGTGTCGTCGACCCTGCACACACCACTGATGTCCGGCTCCAACGCGATCAGCGGCATCGTCCTCGTCGGCACCATCGCCATCGCCGCCCGGGTCGAGTCGACGCTCGGGTTCGCGGTGGCCCTCGTCGCGGTCGCGCTCGGCGCCGTCAACCTGGTGGGCGGGTTCGTCGTGACCGACCGGATGCTCCGGATGTTCCGCGGCAGCCGCGGCAAGGAGCCGCGCGAATGACGGGCACCTGGGCGTCCCTCGCCTACCTGCTCGCGGCGGTCTGCTTCGTCGTCGCGCTGAAGGGCCTGTCCTCGCCGAAGGGTGCGCGGCTGGGCAACCTCATCGGTGCGCTGGGCGCGCTGGTGTCGGTCGTGGTCGTCTTCCTCGTCGAACGCCCGGAGCGGCTGGTGGCGGTCCTGGCGGCGCTCGTCGTCGGCGGCGCGGTCGGCACGGTGGCGGCACGGCGGGTCGGCATGACGGCCATGCCCCAGATGGTCGCGCTCTTCAACGGCGTCGGAGGAGCGGCCGGCGCGCTCGTCGCCCTCCTCGACTTCGCGACACCGACCGACCCCGACGTGCCGCACCTGACGGTCACCGCGTTCACCGTGTTCATCGGCTCGGTGACGTTCTCCGGCTCCGTCCTCACGTTCGCCAAGCTGCAGGAGCTGATGACCGGCCGGCCGGTGGTGTTCCCGGGTGGTCGCTGGGTCTTCCTCGCCGCCGTGCTCGCGTCCGTCGCCGCCGCGGTCTGGATCGCGCTCGGCGGACCGCTCGGCGTCGCGGTCGCGCTCGCGGTGCTGAGCCTGGCGCTCGGCGTGCTCCTGGTGCTGCCGGTCGGCGGCGCCGACGTCCCGATCGTGATCGCGCTGCTCAACGCCTTCAGCGGCATCACGGTGGCCGCGAGCGGCTACGTCCTCGGCAACGTCCTGCTCATCATCGCCGGCACCCTGGTCGGCGCGTCGGGCGTGCTGCTCAGCCAGCTGATGGCCAGGGCGATGGGACGGTCGCTGGTCAACATCATGTTCGGCGCGTTCGGCGGCGGCTCCACGCTGGGCGACACCACTGCCACGGACCGGCCGGTGCGGTCGGTGGGCCCGCAGGACGTCGCAATCCTGCTGGCGTACGCGCGCAAGGTCATCGTCGCACCCGGGTACGGCCTGGCGGTGGCGCAGGCCCAGCACGCGCTCAGCGATCTCGCCGACGAGCTCGGCCGCCGCGGCATCGAGGTCGTGTACGCGATCCATCCGGTCGCCGGCCGGATGCCCGGGCACATGAACGTCCTCCTCGCGGAGGCCGACGTGCCCTACGCGAAGCTGAAGGAGATGGAGATCGTCAACCCGGAGTTCAGGACCGCGGACGTCGCGCTGGTCGTCGGTGCCAACGACGTCGTGAACCCGGCGGCACGATCGGCACCCGGCTCGCCGATCTACGGCATGCCGATACTCGCGGCGGACGACGCCAGGGCGATCGTGTTCCTCAAGCGGTCGCTGCGCCCCGGCTTCGCCGGCATCGACAACGAGTTGCTCCACGACCCGAAGACCACTCTGTTGTTCGGCGACGCGAAGGACTCCCTGGCCAGCCTGGTGGCGGCGGTCAAGGCGCTCTGACCGGCGTCGTGAGGGCGACGACCTCGCGCACGGACGGCGCCTCGGCCAGACCGAGCACGGCGTCGAGCAGCGTCTTCGACTGCGCGTCGCTGAGCACCCGACCGGCACCGAGGAAGAACTTGGCGCCGAGCTCGTCGTCGGACAGCGGGCGCTGCGGGCCACCGCGGTTGACGTCGACGCGGTGCTCCAGGGTGCGTCCGTCGCGGGTTCGTACCCGTAGGACGGCAGGGAACTGGTGGGGGAAGATCTGGTCGCACCGCTCGTCGGGGACGCAGCGGACCTTCGCGGCCAGCTCACGTCGACGCGGATCGCTCGCCGCGGCATCGGTGAAGTCGTCGATCCACACGCCGAGACCGCCACCGCCGTCGAGCGCGGCGGCCACCGTGTACGGCCCGGAGAACGCGGCGGCGTAGCCGGTCGGGGGTGCCGCCTTGACCTCGGGGGGTTGCGCGATCGTGCGGAGCACCGAGGTGGGCGCACCGAGCTCGATGTCGGTGATGTCGGCGGGTTCGAGGCCCTCGTCTCGCAGCCGCAGCGCCGCGTCGATGCCGGCGTGGGTGAAGTGGTTGCACGGGTACGGCTTGAAGAAGATGCCGGGGAGCTCCCAGGAGGTACCCAGATCGCGGACCACGACCTGAGGATCGGCCGCGTCTCCGCACCAGGCCTGGAAGAACCCGAACCGTCCCTCGAGGACGGTCGGCGGCCCGGTCAGGCCGGCTCGGGCGAGATCGGTGGCGGCGACCGCGGCATGGGCGGCCCAGCCACAGTGCGCGCGCTTGACGGTGCCGCCCGTGCGGTTCGCCTCCAGCAGGCCCGAGCCCATGCTCGCGGCGACTCCCATCGCCGAGGCGATGCCGTCGGCGTCGAGCCCGGTGAGCATCGCCGCGGCGGCGGCACCCGCGACCGCTCCGCAGATCGCCGTCGCGTGCTGACCGCGTTCGAAGAAGATCGAGTTGCCGAGCTCCTCGTCGTAGCCGGCCATCCCGAGCCGGACGCAGATCTCGTCCCCGACGGCGACGGCGGCCAGCAGGTCCGCGCCGCTCGCTCCCACCTCCTCGGCGACGGCGAGCGCGGCGGGAATCACCGACGAACTCGGATGCAGCACGGACGGAAGGTGCGTGTCGTCGAAATCGAACGAGTGCGCAAGCGTGCCGTTGACCAGGGCGGCACTCGGTCCGGGGTACCGGCGCCGGCTGCCGAGGACACCGGCGACCTCGTTGCCGCCCCACCGGTCGGCGACCGCGGTCGCGATCCGTCCGATCTCGTCGTCGCTCGCGAGTAGGCAGTTGCCGGTCATGTCCAGTACGCGCCGGGCGGCGTCGCGTTGCAGTGCAGGGTCGAGCCCACCGTCGCGTACGGACACCGCGAAGCGCGCGACCTCGCCGACCAGTCCGGTCACCGGCACATCACCCTTTCTGTGGAACGGAGGAGACCGACGCGACGAGGGCCAACGGGCGGACCGGTGAGCCGGTGCCGCCGACGATCTTCAGCGGCGCGAGCACGAACCCGAACTCCGCTACCCGGTCCCTCGCCAGGCCCTCGAGATCGAGGTGCTCGATGATGTGCACGCCGTGCTCGACGAGCAGCAGCCGATGCACGGGCAACGAGCGGTGGCCGGCACCGGCAGGGATCCGTTCGTAGGCGGTCGTGTCGGCGCCGGTGGCGCGGACACCACGGTCCGCGAGCCACGACGCGGCGTCCTCGGTGACGCCGGGGACGCCCGTCTCCTGCCCGAGGTAGGTGGTGGGATCCGTCCAGTGCCGTGCCCAGCCGGTCCTGACGAGCACGACGTCGCCCCGGGACGGTTCGACACCGGCGTCGCGCGCCGCGCTCCGCAGGTCGTCGGCGTCGACGCCCCGGCCGCCGGCCAGGGTGTCGAGGCCGTGCAGCCGGGCGACGTCGAGCAGGATCCCCCGGCACACCATCGGCGCGATCTCGTCGGCGCCCAGCCTCGACATCCGGCCGCCGACCTGGTTCTCTGCCGCGGACAGGCCACCGTGGAGGAGTCCCTCGAAGGACACGTGGGCGAGGGCGTCGACATGGGTGCCGACGTGGCCGCCGGTGACGATCAGCTCGTTGGCCGCCGAGCTCCCGTCGGCTCGCACCATGTCACCGTGGCGGCGCAGCAGCGCCAGCCGAAAGCCCGGGTGGTTCGGAGAGCACGGCATCCCCGATTCGAACGGCTGCGCCAGGTCGTACACGGTGACGCCACGGGCGATGGCCTCGAGCAGAGTGTCGCTCATGTGACGCCCGTGTCGCGGAGCTGCGTCAGGTCCTCCGCGGTCAGCCCGAGGGCGCCGTACACCTCGGCGTTGTGCTCGCCGAGGCGTGGGCCCGCCCACCGGACGGCGCCCGGGGTCTCGGAGAGGCGGAACGGGACGTTCTGCATCCTGAGCGGCCCGAGGTCGGGGTCGTCGAGGGTGACCAGGGAGCCGAGCGCGGCGAACTGCGGGTCGTCGAGCACGTCTGCGGCGTCGTAGATCGGCGCGACGGCGGCGTGGGCACGCTCGAACTCCTCGATCACCTCGGCCCTCGTGCGTCGTGCGATCCAGTCGCCGACGGCCGCGTCGAGCTCGTCCGCGTGCGCGGCCCGCCCGCTCCCGGCGGCGAACCAGGGCTCGTCGACGACGTCGGGACGACCGACGAGGCGCATCACCCGCTCGGCGACGTTCTGCGCGCTCGTCGAGACCGCCACCCATCGCTCGTCCTTGGTGCGGTAGGTGTTGCGAGGCGCGTTGTTGGACGACCGGTTGCCGGTGCGCTGCTGGAGCACGCCGAGCTGGTCGTAGACGGTCGGCTGCGGGCCGAGCACGGTGAGGATCGGCTCGATGATCGCCAGGTCGACCACCTGCCCGCGGCCGGTCAGGTCGCGTGCGCGCAGGGCCGTGAGCACGGCGAACGCCGTCATCATCGCGGCGATCCCGTCCGCGAGGCCGAACGGCGGCAGCACCGGAGGGCCGTCGGGCTCTCCGGTGATGGCGGCGAACCCGCTCATCGCCTCGGCGAGCGTGCCGAAGCCCGGCCGATTGGCGTACGGGCCGAACTGCCCGAAGCCGGTGACCCGCGCGAGCACCAGGCCCGGGTTGTCGCGAGAGAGCACGTCGTAGCCAAGACCCCAGCGCTCCAGGGTGCCCGGCCGGAAGTTCTCGACGACGACGTCGGCATCCGCGGTGAGCCGTCGGAAGAGGTCCTGTCCCTCCGGTGTGCCGAGGTGCAGGGTGACGGCGCGCTTGTTGCGCGCGAGGAGCTTCCACCAGAGCCCGATGCCGTTCCTGCTCGCACCGTGGTGACGCACCGGATCGCCCTGCGGATGCTCGACCTTGACGACATCGGCGCCGACGTCGGCGAGCATCGTCGCGGCCATGGGGCCGGCGAACAGCGTCGCCACGTCGACGACCTTGAGGCCCGCGAGAGGTGTCGGTGCCGGTGTCACGACGACACCGGGCCGGTCCAGCCGAGTGCCTTCGAGACCTCTTCTGCCGCCTTGCGGACCTTCGGAGCATGCTCCTCGATCGCCTGGGCGTCGAACCGCTCGGTCGGTCCGCACACGCTCACGGCGCCGAGTACGTCGCCGTCCATGCCGAACACCGGAGCCGCCACCGAGCCGACCCCGCGCTGACGTTCGCCGATGGACCCGGCGTAACCGGCCTTCGCGATCTCTTCGAGCTCGGCGCGGAGGGCGCCGGGGTCCGTCACGGTCTTCGGCGTGACGTGTTCGAGGCTCCCCGCGAGGATGCGCTCGCGGGTCTCGGCGGGGAGGAACGCCAGGATCACCTTGCCGCTGCCACCGGCGTGCAGCTGGTGCGGGCGGCCGAGCTCGAGAACGACCTTGACCTCCTGGGGACCCTCGAACTGGTCGAGATACACGCGGGCGGTCCCGAGGAGCTCGGACAGGGAGGTGGTCTCCTGCGTCTCCTCGCGCAACCGGCGCAGCACCGGACGCGCGGCCCGCCGCAGATCGAGATCGCGCATGGCTCGGGCTCCGAGGGCCACGGCGGCCCGACCCAGCTGGTACCCGTGGCCGTCGGGGTGGAGCTCGACGACCTGTCGTGAGGCCAGGGACTGGAGGATCCGGTGGACGACCGCCTTGGACAGGCCGAGCTCACGTGCGATCGCGCTGACTCCCAGGGACGCAGGTCCCCTGGTGAAGAGCAGCAACACGTCGGCGACCCGGGCCGCTGCCTCGGTACCGCTCGACCTGTGCGTTTCCTCTAGCGGAACGATTGGTCGACGTGCCATCCAAGTCCCATTCAGTCCATAGCGGGGAATCCCCTAGATACTAACGGAATCCTTGACCGTCGACGCAAGGCCGTGTTTACATCATCCTCGGCGAGTGTTCCGCTGACAGGATCAACCAGTCCTGCGAGGAACCCGCACCACCGGGGGAGGACCTCGACTCCTCGACGGCGCGGTTAGGGGAAGCATGACGACGCGAGAACGGGGGCCGGCGCGGCCGGGAGGCGGAGACGATCCTCCCGCTGACGCCCGGTACGCCCCGGTCGTCGCCGACTTCGCGTCAGCACTCGACTTCGACGACATCCCTTCCGACGTCGTCGACAGGGCCGTGATCGACATCATGGACGCGCTCGGGTGCGCGATGTTCGGGCAGAACCTCACGATCGCCCGACAGCTGGAACGCGCTCTGCTCGAGCCGGCGGGCGCGGGACCCGCGACGATCTGGGGCAGCGACAGGACGGCCGCACCGGAGACCGCGAGCCTCGTCAACGGAACGCTCGTCCACTCCTTCGAGCTCGACGACCTGCATCACACTGCGATCCTGCATCCCGGTGGCGTGGCGCTGTCCGCCGCCCTGGCGCTCGGTGAGTCGGTGGGTGTGTCGGGAAGAGACCTCCTCACGGCGCAGGTGGTCGGGATCGAGGTCAGCAGTCGCGTCGGACTCGCGGTCGGGCCCTCCATGCTCGGCAGGGGCTGGCACAACAACGGCGTGCTCGGCGTCTTCGCGTCCGCGTCCGCCGCGAGTCGCGTCCTCCGGCTCGATCCCGCGGCGACGAGAAACGCCCTCGGGGTGGCCGGCAGTCTCGCCGCGGGACTCATGGCGTCGCAGTACGGCTCGATGGTGAAGCGCATGCACGCCGGGCACGCCGCACAGACCGGTGTGCGATCAGCCGTCCTGGCGCGTGAGGGGTTCACCGGCATCGACGACATCTTCGCCGAGGGCTACGGGAACTTCCTGCCCGCCTTCGCCGACAGCTGGGACCGCGGCGAGCTGACCTCGGAGCTGGGGCGACGCTGGGAGACGTCGAACGTCGGCTTCAAGCGCTTCTCGTGCTGCGGGAGCAACCACAGCACGATCGACGTGCTCCTCGACCTGCGCGCGCGACACTCCTTCGTGGGTTCCGATGTGGACGAGATCGCCATCACGTGCTCGTCGTCGAATCGAGAGCATGTCGGTTGGCCGTACCGACCCGACACGGTCACGACGGCCCAGATGAACCTCGCCTACTGCGCGGCGGTGACGCTGATCGACGGCGAGTGCTTCGTGGAGCAGTTCGTCGAGGAACGCCTCGACGACCCGGCGGTGCTGGCGCTCGTCGACAGGGTACGCATCACGGCGGATCCGGCCATCGACGCACGGGGGAGGGCAGGTCGCCACGAGGTGACCGTCGACGTGCGGCTCCGTGACGGACGGAGGCTGCGCGGTGCCGCCACGTCCCCCCGCGGCAGCGCGTCCGCACCGCTGACCCAGGACGAGCTGATTGCCAAGTTCGTCCGGCTCGCATCCACCCGCATGGACCGTGGACGTGTCGACGTCCTCGTCTCCACCGTGCAGTCCCTGCCAGACGTGTCCGATGTGCGCGACATGACGAAGAAGCTCTCCCTGAGAGGAGCTTGACCAGTGCCACAGAACAAGCAGGCCACCGTCCGGCGCAGCTCATACGCACGGACGGCTGCCGTCGGGCTGACCGCCGTTCTCCTCGCGGCCGGCTGTTCGAACCCGGGTGGAGGTGGCGGCAGTGGCACCGAGGAGATGCCGAAGAGCATCAAGCTCGTCGTCCCGTACACCCAGGGCGGCGGCACCGACACCTGGGCGCGCGTGCTCGCACCCGAGCTGAAGCGGAACCTCGAAGGACAGCCGACCGTACAGATCGAGAACCTCCCAGGTGGTGAGGGAATCGCGGCCAACAACCGCTTCTACGATGTCGATCCGCCGGACGGCTCGAGGCTGCTGGTGGGCACCGGAACGTCGTACATCCCGCCACTCCTCGGGGTGTCGGAGGCGAAGTGCGACTTCAGCAAGCTGACGCCCCTGATCACCAACGGCACCGGGAGCGTGCTCTACGCCACCAAGGACAGCGGCGTGAAGAAGGCCGAGGATCTCGCCAAGCCGGCCACGCAGCTCAAGTACGGCGGCATCAGCGCGACCGGCTCCGACCTCGGTGCGCTCATCGCGTTCGACCTGCTGAAGCTCGACGTGAAGACGACGTTCGGCTTCGAGGGTCGTGGCCCGATCGGGCTGGCGCTGCAACGTGGCGAGCTGAACATCGACAGGCAGACGACGTCCGCGTTCAACGCCGAGGTGAAGCCCCAGGTCGAGTCCGGTGACGTGACCCCGCTGATGACCTATGGCGTCCTCGACGACGACGGCGCCATCGTCAGGGACCCCAACTTCAAGGATCTGCCCACGGTTCCCGAGGTCTACAAGACCCTGTACGGGAAGGAGCCGAGTGGCCCCGCCTACGCGGCCTACCGCACGTTCGCCGTCGGTATGTACTCGTTCGAGAAGGCGGTGTGGGCGAAGCCGGGAACACCCAAGGCCGTCATCGACGCGTTCAACGCCACCGTGCCCAAGCTGCGATCCGACAAGCGATTCACCGAGCTCCGGACGAAGGCCCTCGGGAACTATCAGCTGTCCTCCGGAGCGGAGAGCCAGAAACAGATCGACGAGGTCTTCGACGTCAAGCCCGAGACGCGCACCTACATCCTCGACCTGCTGAAGGACAAGTACGACACGACCGTCGAGTAGGCGATCGGTGGACTCCGGTGACGCGGGTGAGAGGAAGGAACGCCGGTGATTGACGCTGCCTGGACGGCGTTGGGCATGTTCGCTCAACCGGCGACAGTGCTGTACCTCGTCATCGGCATCGTGTTCGGACTCCTGGTGGGTCTCCTGCCCGGTCTCGGCGGGACGGCCGCGGTCGCGCTGCTGCTCCCCATGGTGTTCGCGCTTGACCTGCCACCGGAGCTCGGCCTGCCGCTGCTGGTGGGAGCGGTGGCGTCGGTCCACCACTCGGACGTGATCGCGGGGATCCTGCTCGGGATCCCCGGATCGGCGGGCGTGGCGATCATCATGCTCGACGGGCACGCGCTGGCGAAGCAGGGCAAGGCGGCGTCGGCGCTGTCGTTGTCGTTCCTGTGCTCGATGGCCGGTGGCCTGCTGGGCGCCATCGGGCTGACCCTGACGATTCCGATCGCCCGACCGTTGATCCTGTCCTTCGGGTCCCCCGAGATCTTCATGCTCAGCGTCCTCGGGATCAGCCTGGCCGCGCTGATCTCGACCGGGAACATGCTGAAGGGCCTCATGGCCGCGGTCCTGGGGCTCTTCCTCGGCTTCATCGGTGTGGCGCCCGCCGCGGCGGACTACCGGTACACCTTCGGCTCGCTCTTCCTGTACGAGGGTGTCGACCTCAGCTCCGTCGCCCTCGGCGTGTTCGGTGTCGCGGAGGTCGCCTACCTCGTCGCGGCTCGTGGCTCGATCACCAACACCATCAGCCTGTCCGGCAGCTGGATGGACGGCGTGCGCGACTTCCTGAAGTACTGGAAGCTCGTCCTGCGTGGCGCCCTGGTCGGCATCTGGGCCGGGATCCTTCCGGGCGTGGGCGCGACCGCCGGGAGCCTGATGGCGTACGGGCAGACGGTCGCGACCGCCAAGGACAAGAGCAGGTTCGGCAAGGGTGACCCCCGAGGGCTGGTAGGTCCGGAGAGCGCCAACAACTCCTGCGAGTCGGGTGACATGATCCCGACGCTGCTGTTCGGGGTGCCAGGGGGAGCGCCGGCCGCTCTGTTGCTCGGAGCGCTGCTGTTCTACGGGATCGAGCCGGGTCCGCGTCTCATGACCGACCACCTGGACACGGTCTACTCGATCATCTGGGCGTTCGCACTCGCGAGCGTCATCGCGTCGATCCTGTGCTTCCCACTGTCGCGGCCGTTGGCGAAGCTCACGACCGTGCCGTTGTACCGGGTGGCGCCGGTGCTGATGATCATCATGATGTTCGGCGCCTTCCAGTCGTCCAGCCAGTTCGGCGACCTGGCCATCGTCGTCGTGCTGGGGGTCCTCGGATACGCGATGAAGATGACCGCCTTCCCGCGGGCGCCCTTCCTCATCGGGTTCGTCCTCAGCAAGCCGCTCGAGCGCTACTACTTCCTCACCGAGAGCCTGTACCGGACGACCGACTGGCTCCGCCGCCCGTACGTGGTCGGCATGATCCTGGTGCTGGTGATCCCGCTGGCCGTCACTCTCGTGAAGAAGGCACGCCGCCGTCGCAGGGCCGCGGGGACTGCCGGGGACGAGGACCGGTCGTCGGTCGTCGCGACCGAGGGTGTCGACGAGGGGACGGGTCCGATGGGGAATCCGTGGTGGAGCCTGGGGGTCTGCGCGTTGACCGTGCTGGTCGTCGGCGGTGGCCTCGTCCTGAGCTTCGGCTTCCACCGCGAAGCCGCTCTCGCGCCGCGACTGGTGGCCGTGGTGGGTCTCGCATGCGGTGTGGTGCTGCTGGTGCAGAGCGTCCGGGCCCTCCGCCGTCGCGCGACGTCTCCCGAGCTCTTCCCGGCGGAGCTTCGGCGGGGTGCGGCGGCGTTCGGCTGGTTCGCCGGCTACGTGATGCTGATCTACTTCCTCGGTTTCGGCGTCGCCACCCTGGTGTTCGTGCCGGCCTTCCTGTGGCGCGTCGGCCGGGTCCGGCCGAGGGGGCTCGTCATCTACACGGCCGTGGCGGTGGCCCTGGTGGTGCTCGTCTCCTTCGCGCCGAACGTCGGACTGCCCGACGGGATGCTGCTCCCGGCGATCCCCGGGTTGGCCCGATGAGCACGCACGCGTCGACCACCGAGGTGCTGGCCGCGTTCGTCTCCGGCGCCGGCTACGACGACATCCCCGACGACGTGCGGACGCTCGGTCGCCGGATCCTCGTGGACGGGATCGGCGTGGGGATCGCCGGCGCCCATGCCGCGGAGTTCGCGCCGCTGCTGCGCTATGCCGACGGATTCGCGGGCACCGGGGCGGTGCCTTCGGTCGGCGGGCGCGACCTGGACGTCTCGTGGGCGGCCCTGCTCGCCGGCGCCGCGATCCATGTCCTCGACTACGACGACGTCCTGCCGGAGATGGGTCACTCCGCGGCAGTCCTGGTCCCTGTCGTCCTGTCCCTCGGACATGCACTCGGCTCGACGGGGAGGCAGGCCCTCACCGCCGTCACGGTGGGAGCGGAGGTGGGCGCGCGACTGGGCGCGGCGATGAACCCGGCGCACTACGGCATCGGCTGGCATCCCACCAGCGTCCTCGGCACGCTGGCGTCCGCTGCCGCCGCGGCGTCCCTCCTCGACCTCTCGCCGGACGAGACCGCGACGGCACTCGGTCTCGCCGCCGCGGCGGCGAGCGGGACGAAGGCGGGCTTCGGCAGCCTGACCAAGTGCGTCCAGGTGGGAGGCGCAGCACGGTCCGGCATCGAGGCGGCGTTGCTGAGCCGAGCGGGTGCGACGTCCAACCGCACCGTTCTCGACCGGCAGTTCGGCGGGTTCTGCGACCTGTTCTCGACCGAGACGGACCGTGCGGAGATCACGGCGGGCCTCGGTACCGAGTACGCGTTGGAGCGGCAGGGCATCAGGCTGAAGTTCCTGCCCTGCTGCGGAAGCATCCATTCAGCCGTGTACGGCATCCTCGCGGTGGTCGACGGACACGACGTCGACCCCGACGACATCGTCGCCGTGGTGACCGAGCTGGATCCGCGGCGCCTGCCGCACACCGACCGTCCGGTCGTGCGGTCGGGGCTCGAAGGCAAGTTCAGCGTCCAGTACTGCCAGGCGACCGCGGCGGTGAACCGCCGCCTGACGATGGCGGACTTCGCCGACGAGGTCGTCTCGGAGCCCCGCCGGCAGGAGCTGATGACCCGGATCGAGCTGCGGCCCGCGACGACCCCGCTGGACGGCGGCCCGTCGACGGGGTCGAGGGGAGCGCGGGTGTCGGTCACGACGAGGCGGGGGACGACCTTCGAGGAGTACGTCGCCGCGCCGAAGGGCGCGAAGGAGAACCCCTGCTCCGACGCGGACATCGAGGCGAAGTTCCTCGACTGCGCGGGCGTGCTGCTCGACGGGGAGCGGGCCCGATCGCTGTTCCGCGGTCTCCGCGACATCGACGGTGTCCGGGACGTCTCGACGCTCGTCGGCCCCGTCTGGGGCAGGACGTGACCACGTGACCGACGAGCAGCGCCGCATGTGATGCCGACCAGGAGGGATTCCCATGGCTGAGGGTGACCAGGACCGCGTGATCGTCGTCGGGGCGGGCAACGCCGCGCTCGTCGCCGCGCTCGCCGCGCACGAGCACGGTGCCTCCGTCACCGTCCTGGAGGCGGGGTCGCACGCCGACCGCGGCGGGAACAGTCGTTTCGCCGGCGCGATCTTCCGCTTCGTCCACGACGGGATGCCGGCGATCGAGCCACTCCTGGCGCCGGACGAGCTCGACCTGCTGCGGTACTCGGCCACCGCTCCGTACACGCGCGACGACTACCACGACGACATCATGGAGATGTCCGGCGGCCGTTCGGACCCCGATCTCATCCGGGTGCTGATCGACGAGTCGTACGAGACGGTCGCCTGGATGCGGGACCGCGGGGTGAGGTGGGAGCTCTCGACCCGCAAGTTCATCAAGGACGAGCAGTTGTCGGAGCAGGAGCCGTACTTCCTGCCGCCCGGTGGCGTCGTCCGTGCCGTGAACGCCGGGATCGGACTGGTCCAGAACCTCTTCGACGCGGTGGAGTCGACCGACATCGACGTCCGGTACGAGTCGCCCGCGCACCAACTGCTGACCGACGGGTCCACGGTGCGCGGCGTCCGGGTGCGGCGGCGGGACGGCTTCACGGACCTGACGGGACGGGTGGTGCTCGCATGTGGAGGCTTCGAGTCCAGCCCGGAGATGCGGTCGCGGTACCTGGGCGCAGGATGGGACCTGGTGAAGGTCCGCGGCACGCGGTTCAACACCGGCACGATGTTGGAGGAGGCGCTGCGTGCGGGAGCGGCGGCGTACGGGCACTGGGCGGGATGCCATGCCACGCCGGTGGCGCTCGACGCCCCGGACGTCGGCGACCTGGAGATCACGGACAGGTCGGCCCGACACTCGTACCCGTACGGCATCCTGGTGAACCTGGACGGTGACCGCTTCGTCGACGAGGGCGAGCTGTACTACCTCCACACGTATGCGAAGACCGGGGCGGCGATACGTGCGCAACGCCGGGCCGTCGGCGTGCAGATCTTCGACCAGCAGACCCTCCACCTGCTGCAGCCGAGGTATGCGACCCAGAAACCGGTGATCGCCGACACCGTCCACGAGCTGGCGGTGCAGCTGGGCATCCCATCCGGCGCGCTCGAGCGGACCGTGGAGGAGTTCAACGCGGCCGTGCCCGCCGACGCGACGGGATTCGATCCCCTGGTCGAGGACGGCCTGGCGACCACGGGGCTGTCGCTGCCGAAGAGCAACTGGTCGTTGCGTCTCGACCAGCCGCCCTTCGTCGCCTATCCGGTCACGTGCGGGATCACCTTCACCTACGGAGGTCTGCGGACCGACACGGACGCCCGTGTCGTCGACGCCCGCGGCGCCGCGATGCCCGGCCTGTACGCGACGGGCGAGATCACCGGCGGCTTCTTCTATCACAACTATCCGGGTGGATCGGGACTCATGCGTGGAGCCGTGCTGGGTCGCCGTGCGGGGACGAACGCCGCCCTGCTGCGCGACAACGGTGCGGCGTGAACACGTGGAGGAGAGAGGCGATATGACACTGACCGAGAGGCTCGTCGACCGCGTGCTCGACGTTCGCTACGACACGCTCGGGACCGACGTGGTGGAGATGGCCAAGCACGTCTGCCTCGACGGCGTCGGCGTGATCCTCGCGGGGTACGACGAGCCCCTAGGTGTGGGCCGCCTGGTGACCCGGTTCGTCGAGGACCTCGGGGGCGCCGAGCAGGCGTCCGTCTTCGCCGCGGGCTTCAAGACATCGGTGACCAACGCCGCGTTCGCCAACGGGACGATGGCCCACGCCCTGGACTTCGACAACACCTGGTACCCGCTCAACCATCCGATGTCGCCGACGCTGCCGGCCATCCTCGCGCTCGCGGAACACCACGGGTTCTCCGGCAGGGACGTCATCACGGCGATCGCCACCGCGTTCGAGGTGCAGGGCCGCCTGCGCCTGGCCTGCACGGGACTGCACACGGGCCGTGGCTTCCACAAGCCCGGCATGACGGGAACGATGGGGGCGACCGCGGCCGCGGTCAAGCTCCTCGGACTCGACCGCGACCAGGCGATCATGGCGTTCGGCATCTCGGGCTCGAGGGCGGGCAGCCTGAGCCTCAACACGGGCACGATGACCAAGTCGAGCCACTCGGGGCACGCGGCACGGATGGGCGTCGAGTCGGCCATGCTCGCCTCGATGGGCTGGACCGCGACGTCCGACGTCTTCGGCCCCCGGGGCTTCTTCGACACCTTCCTCGGCGACGAGCACGAGGACGAGCTGCTCCTCGAGCACTTCGCCGAGCCGTTCCGGATGGTCGATCCCGGCGTCGGGTTCAAGAAGCATCCGTCGAACTACTTCACGCACCGGCCGATCGACGCCGCGCTCGCGATCCGTGCGGAGAACACGTTCGATCCCGGTGACGTGACCTCGGTGGAGGTGCGGTTCCCCAGGTTCGAGTACGTCGACCGTCCCCGTCCCGAGTCGGGGCTCGACGGCAAGTTCAGCGTCCAGTACACGACGGCCACCGCGCTGCTCGACGGTCGGATCGGCATCGGCACCTTCACCAACGAGCGGCGGTTCGCCAGGGACGTCGACGAGTTCCTCGCCAAGGTGCACCTGGTCTTCGACGACGACATCCCGAACGACTTCCAGGACATGCACGTCGTGGTCACCGTGACGCTCGGCGACGGCAGGGTCCTCGAGAAGCGGGTCGACGAGCTGAGCGGGATGCACGGCGTCCCGCTCAGCCGTGACCAGCGCACCGAGAAGTTCCTGATGTGCTGCGAGCAGGTCCTGACCGACGGCGACGCCAGGAAGCTCATGGCCGAGGTGGAGGACCTCGAGAAGGCCGCCGACGTCCGCACGCTCACGGACCTGGCACGCGGGACCCGTGGAGACAAGAGGCGTGGAGGCCGCGAGGCATGACACTCCTCCTCGACAACGACGACGTCGCCGGCCTGATCTCGATGGAGGACTGCCTCGACGCGCTCCGGGTGATGTACCGCGAGTTCGACGCCGGTCGTGCGTTGACCCGGACGCGAAGCGACCTGCTCGTCCCCGGCGGCGAGGACGAGACGTTCAGCCTGAAGACGCAGGACGGCGTCGTCTCGGCGGAGGGAGTCGCAGCGGTTCGGATCAACTCCGACCTGTTGCGGTGGCCCACGGACGGCACCGGAACGAGGCGTCAGAAGGTGCCGCGCGCCGGCGGACGATGGGTCGGTCTCGTGCTCCTGTTCAGCACCTCGACCGGCGAGCCGCTCGCCATCTTCCCCGACGGCGTCGCGCAGCGGATGAGAGTGGCGGGCACCAGCGTGCTCGCGATGGACGCACTCGCCCGGCGCGAGGCGTCGAGGCTCGCGGTCCTGGGCGTCGGCTGGCAGGCGGAGGCCCAGGTGCTGGCGGCGACCAGGGTGCGGCGCTTCACCTCCGTTCGCTGTTTCGGTCCGACGGAGGACCGCCGGGTCGACTTCGCGGCACGCATGTCCTCCGTACTCGACCGGCGGGTCGACGCGTGCGGCTCGCCGGACGACGCCGTCCGGGAGGCCGACGTGATCCTCTGTGCGACCAACGCCATCTCGCCGGTCGTCCGGCCCGACTGGGTGCTGCCGGGTGTGCACGTCGGCGTCGTGAAGGTTCCCGAGGTACCGCGGGCGGTCGTCGACGCGGTCGACATCGCCGTCGTCCACTCACCACTCGCCAGTCCCGCGGTGATCGTGGCACGCGGAACGCGGTCGCGTGAGACCGAACCGACCGATGACGGGGCGCTCGACGCGACGACCGCACACGCGCTGCCCGAGCTGACCGACCTGCTGTCCGGGCGGCTCGGTGGACGGACGGGTGACGAGCAGACGTCGTGCTTCGTCAACAACGGGGGCCTGGGCATCCAGTTCGCCGCGATCGGCGCCCTGATCCACCGGCGCGCACGGGAGCGCGGGATCGGTCGGGAGCTGCCGACCGACTGGTTCACCGAGTCCGTCCATCCCTGAGAGGGCTGCCGGCCATCAGTCAGGCTTAACGCCCGTGTACCAGGTCGGCACTTCCGCTGACCGGCGCGATCGCGGAGGCTGGGTGCATGTCACTCCGGTTGTGGGCTCTGCTCGGCCTCCTGGCCGCCATCTGGGGTTCGTCGTACATGTTCATCGCGCTCGGCCTCGCCGACGTCGGGCCCTTCGCCCTGGTGTTCCTCCGCGCCGCCCTCGCCGCCCTGGTCGTGATCCCGTTCGGGATCAGGCACCGGCGGACGCTCTCCGGGCGGTGGCCGGCGATGGTGGTGCTCGCGCTCACCCAGGTCGCGGTGCCGTTCCTGCTCATCACCGCGGCGGAGCAACGGATACCGTCCGGCCTCGCCGGTGTGCTGGTCGCGAGCCAGCCGCTCTGGCTCGCGGTGCTGCTGCCCGTGGTCGGGTCCGGGCGGCCCGCGGCCGTCTCCGCGGTCGGCACGGTGATCGGCTTCGGCGGCGTCGCGCTGGTCGCCGGCCACGACGGGTCGGGTGCCGTGGACCTCGTCGGGGTGGTCATGGTGCTGGGCGCCGGGCTCTCGTACGCCTTCGCCACCTGGTGGGCGCGGCGGACGATGACCGGCGTCAACCCGATGGCGCAGACCGGAGCGATGCTGGCGGTCGCGAGCGTGCTCGTCGCCCCGTTCGCCGCGTTCCAGGTGCCCCACGCGATCCACCTGACCTCGGGTGCCGCGATCCTCGTGCTCGCCGTGGTCGGCACGGGTGCCGCGTTCATCATCTTCGCCCGGCTGGTCAAGGAGGCCGGCCCCGCCAGGGCGAGCCTCGTGTCCTACCTCGCGCCCGCCTTCGCCCTGGGCTACGGAGCGACCCTGCTCGACGAGCCCCTCGGGATCGCCGGCGTGGCGGGCCTCGTGCTCATCCTCGCGGGGTCGTGGCTCGGCACGAGGAGCTCGGCACGCCGGGCGGTGCGTCGCGCGGCGGTCGTGCCGCCGGTCGGGGTCATTCCGGAGCCGCGGCCCGCGGGTCGACGAGGATCTTGAGCGTCGTGCGATCGGTGCGCAGTCGCTCGAAGCCGTCCGGCACCACGCGCTCGAGAGGCACTGTCGCGGTCAGCAACGGTTCGGTGGCGACCACGCCACGGCTCAGGAGCGCGACGGCAGCGGCGATATCGACGTCCCACAGGTGCGATGCCGTACCGACCAACCGCCGTTCGCCGAGGACGACGGGGAGGAGCGGAACGGGTTCGTCGCCGGCGCGGAGGCCGACGAGGACGATGGTGCCGCCCGGACGGCTGAGCGCGACCGAGCCGGCGAGGGTGCCGGGCGCTCCCGAACACTCGACGACGACGTCGGCGCCGCGTCCGTCGGTGAGCTCGGCCACCGTCGCCGGACCGTCGCCCGGTGGGCAGCTGTGGGCACCGAAGCGCGAGGCAAGACGCCGACGGTCCTCCACCGGGTCGACGGCGAGCACCGAGGTCGCGCCCGAGTGGAGCGCGACCTGCGCGACGAGCTGACCGATCACGCCGGCGCCGACGATGACGACGCCGCGTCCGGTCAGGTCACCGGCCTTCGCGAGCGCGCGGACGGCGACGGCAACGGGCTCGGCGAACGCGGCGACATCGACGGGAACAGTGGCGGGAACGGTGACGCAGGTGGCCGCCTCGGCGACGAGGTACTCGGCCAGCCCGCCGTCGCTCTGCAGGCCACGAGCGTCCACCGTGGGGCACAGGATCTCCTCGTGCCGCAGGCACCACCAGCAGCTCCCGCACCCGACGACGCCGTCGGGGACGACCCGGGTGCCCACCGCCGGGCCGTCGTGCGTGGTGGTGGCCACGACCGTCCCGACAAGCTCGTGACCGAGGACGATCGGCGCCCGCCCTCCCGTCCGGGGGTGCGGCCGTGTGACGGGTATCAACACGGGACCTTCGAGGTACTCCTCCAGGTCGGTGCCGCAGAGGCCGGCGCGTTCCACCCGCACCAGCACCTCGCCGTCGCCCGGGGCCGGGATCGGGACATCCTCGACGCGGACGTCACCCGCCGCGTGCCATCGGGCGGCCCGCATCGTGTCGTTCATGCACGACTCAGCATCGTGGAGGCGGCGGCACGACAGTCGTCGTGCAGCCGGACGCCGTGCCCGGTCGAGCGGCCGACCGCGACGGTGCCGTCCACGACCTCGGGCACGCCGGTGACGAGCTCGGTGTACCAGGTGCGCAGGAACGCACGCACGGTCTCCTGGATGAGGCCGTTCGGCTGGCTGCAGACCAGGTGAACGGCCGCGGCGAACGTCACGGGTCCGGTGCAGTCGTGCGGCGCGATCGGGACGCCGTGGGCGTCGGCCATGGACGCCACCTTGCATGCCTCGGTGAGGCCGCCGGTCCACTGGATGTCGACGGTGGCGACGTCGACGATCCCGCGGGCGAGCAACGGCTGGAAGCCGCGCCGGCCCACCGCGGTCTCGCCGATGGCGATCGGTACGTCGGTGGCTCCGGCCAGCCGCGCGAGAGCGTCGACGGCGTCGGCTCGCATCGGGTCCTCGACCCAGTAGGGCGCGAAGCGGGACACCTCGCCGAGGATCCTCGTGGCACAGCGCAGGTCCCACAGCCCGTGCAGCTCGACCATGAGGTCGAGGTCGTGCCCGACCGCGTCGCGGATCGCCTCCAGCACCGCGAGCCCCTCGAGCAGGTCACTCCTGCCGATCTCGTGACCACCCGACGCTTCCGCCGCACGGTCGAACGGCCACACCTTCATGCCGGTGTATCCCTCGGCTCGAAGCTCCGCGGCGAGCTCGCCAGGACGTTCGAGGAAGGCGGCGAGATCCTCCCAGGGACCGTCCCGGCCGTTCGCCGGGAGACCCCAGTTGGCCGACGCCTGCCGCGTGCTCGTGCGCACGTAACCGGAGCCGGCGCAGGTGTTGTAGGCGCGGATGCTGTCGCGGCACGGCCCGCCGAGCAGGCGTACGAGCGGGAGCTCTGCCTGCTGTCCGAGCAGGTCCCACAGGGCGAGGTCGATCGCTCCGTTGCCACGCGTCTCGATGCCGCTGCCCTGGTAGCCGAGGTAGCTCGTGAGATGCGTGCCGGCACGTTCCGGCGTCGGGTCGGACAGCGCGAACAGGGCGGGCGCGACGGTCTCGTGCAGGTAGGACTCGACGGCGCGGGCACCGAAGAACGCCTCGCCCAGGCCCACCAGCGACGAGTCGGTGTGGAGGAGGACGAACAGGAAGTTCGGCTGGATGTCGGGACGAATCGTCTCGAGCGCCGTGATCTTCATCGTGTCGTTCCGACCGTTCTCGTGAGGGACTGACGAGAGCATTGGCCGCACGATACGGTAGTGCGGTGTTCGAGAGCGCGGAGCTGACGAGGGGATTCACCGCCGGCATCGAGGGGCCGTGCTGCGACGCGGCCGGCACCCTTTACGCGGTGAACTACGAGCGCGAGGGCACCATCGGGGCGGTGCGTCCCGATGGTTCTGTCGAGGTGTTCGTCGACCTGCCCGACGGCAGCACGGCGAACGGCATCGTCCGCGACGCCGACGGCACCCTGCTGCTCGCCGACTACACGGGTCACCAGGTGCTGCGACTCGATCCCGTGCGCCGCACCGTCGTGACGCACGCCGCCCAGCCGCGCATGCACCAGCCGAACGACCTCGCCATCGGTCCGGACCGCCGGGTGTTCGCCAGCGACCCCGACTGGTCGAACGGCGTGGGCCAGCTGTGGCGGATGGACCAGGACGGCACCATCACGCTGCTCGAGACCGGCATGGGCACCACCAACGGCATCGAGGTGTCGCCCGACGGCAGCCGGCTGTACGTCAACGAGAGCGTGCAGCGGAGGATCTGGCTGTACGACCTGCACGCCGACGGCTCGGTGACCGGCAAGCGCGAGTTCACGTCGTTCGACGAGCACGGGCTCGATGGCATGCGCTGCGACGAGGACGGTGACCTCTGGATCGCGCGCTATGAGCGGGGCACGATCGCGCGGTTCTCGCCCGACGGTGTGCTCAGGCGCGAGGTGCCGCTGCGTACCGGGGTCCTGTGCACCAACCTGGCGTTCGGCGGAGCCGACGGCCGCACCGTCTACGTGACCGTCGCCGACCACGGCACGGTGGAGTCGTTCCGCGTCGACGTGGCGGGGCGTAGTCACTCGCTCTGGACCGAATCCCCCTGATCGGCGGAGAATCGGTCCGGAACGTGCCAGGCGGCGGAGCCCGAGACGCCGACATGTCGCCTGCCGGAGGGAGCAAGCTCGATGATCGGTCCGGCGCCGCGTCCGGGCCTGGCGTCCGTCACCTACCGTCAGCTGACCGCGGACGACGTCGTCCGCCTCGCCGTCGAGGCCGGACTCGAGGCCATCGAGTGGGCCGGCGACTCGCACGTCCCGCACGGTGACCTCGCCCAGGCGGACCGGGTGGCCGACCTCTGCGACGACGCGGGGGTCCTGGTGTGCTCCTACGGCTCGTACTACCGCGCCGGTCACGACGACCTGGAGACCGCGGACGACGTGGTGCGCACGGCCGTCCGGCTCGGCGCGCCGAACATCAGGATCTGGGCGGGACAGGTGGGGTCCGCCGACTGCGCCGCCGACGTGCGGCGGCGCGTCGCCGACGACGTGGGCGGGTTCGCGGAGCTCGCGTCGGAGCAGGGCATCTCCGTCTCGCTCGAGTTCCACAGCGACACCCTGACCGACACGCTCGAGTCGACGCTGCGACTGCTCGACGACGTCGCGACCCGGGCCGGCGTCATCCGCCCGTACTGGCAGCCGGCCGTCGGGATCGGCATCGGCGACGCGCGCCGGCAGGTCGACTCGCTGCTGCCGCTGCTGACGACCGTGCACGTGTACGCGTGGACCGGGGAGGGCGTGCGGCTGCCGCTGCGTGCCGCGGAGCCGCTGTGGCGCGACGTCCTCACCCGGCTGGCCGACGCCACCTCCGACGACGGGTCCGAGCGGTTCGCCCTGCTGGAGTTCGTCCGCGACGACGACCCGGGTGAGCTGCGCACGGAGGCCGCGACCCTGCGCGAGTGGCTGGACGAGGCCACCGGCTGACGGGCCGGCGGTGACCTGCCTACGCGTCACGCTGGAGGGCGGCCAGGGCGTGGGTCACGTCCATGGTCGCCGGGTAGAGGTCGCGGTAGAGGGCGTAGAGGCGGTCGTACGTCTCCGCCGTGCCCGGGTCGGGCTCGACGATGTGGTCGATCGGATTCCAGGCGTCGGTGTCGGCCTCGGTCACCGCGCCGCTGCCGGCGGCGGCGAGGATCGCGTCGCCGTACGCGGCGCCGACGGTGTTGCGGGGGAGCTGCTGCGTGGCGCCAAGGACGTCGGACACGATCTGGGTCCAGAGGCCGCCCCTGGTGCCGCCGCCGACGGCGACGAGTCTCGCGGCGTGGCCGCCGGCCTCGGCCATGGCCTCGAGGTTGTGACGGACGCCGAACGCCGTGGCCTCCAGGGCCGCGCGGTAGAGGTGGGCGCGGCCGTGCCTGAGGGTGATGCCGGCGACGACGCCGCGGGCGTCGGGGTCGAAGAGCGGGGTGCGCTCGCCGGCGAAGTACGGCAGCATCAGCAGGCCCTCGGCGCCGGGGCCGACCGCGCGGGCCTCGTCGACGAGGTCCTCGAACGAGCTGCCGGTGACGCGCCTCAGCCAGTCGGTCACCGCGCCGGACGTCGCCATGCCCGCGGCGAGGTTGTAGGTGCCCTGGAGCACGCCGCTGGTGCCCCACAGCGTCGGCCAGGTGCGCAGCGACTCCGTGACCTCGATGAGGAACATCGTGGTGCCGTACATGAGCATGACGTCGCCCGGGTGCTTGACGCCGACGCTCACCGACTCGGTCCAGGCGTCGATCGAGCCCGCGACGACGGGGGTGCCCTCGGGCAGGCCCGTGGTCGCGGCCGCCGCGGTGGTGACCGTGCCGACGACCTCGCCCGGCCAGGCCAGTCGGGGGAGTGCGAGACCGGGCGCGACGTCGTCGGCCCACTCGGTGATCCATGCCTTCGCCGTCGGGTCGTAGAGCGGGGTGAACTGGCTGGCGGACGCGTGGTCGAGCACGTACTCGCCGGTCAGCCGGTGGACGAGGAACGAGCTCGACATGTGCACCGACCTGGTGGCGGACCACACCTCGGGCTCCTTGTGCCGCACCCACGCGAGCTTGGGTCCGGCCGCCTGGGTGGTGAGCACCGAGCCGCAGCGCCGCCGGATGGCGTCGGCGCCGTACGCCTTCGTGAGCTCGTCGATCTCGTCGGTAGACCTGGTGTCGATGCCGTAGAGGATCGCCTGCCGCAGCGGCATGCCGTCGGCGTCGCACGGCAGGACGCAGGGTCCGATGCCGCTGGCGCCGACGGCGACCACGCGGTCGTCGGGGCACTGGGCGAGGAGGTCGCGGGTGACCGCGACGACCTCGTCCCACCAGATCGTCTCGGCGTCGTGCTCGGCCCAGCCCGGACGCGGGGTCGACAGCTCGTGCTGGCGCACGACGGTCGCCGATACCGTGCCGTCGAGCCGGACGAGCAGGCCCTTCGTGCTGAGGGTGCCGACGTCTACGCCGAGTACCACATCCACCATTCGCCTACCCTTCCACGTCAGCTGCGGCCGCTGAAGTCGTACTTCTTGTACAGCTCGGCGGCGTTGTCGGACGTGACGGCGTCGATCGGTAGCACCTGCTTCTTCTCCACCGTCTTCCCGGCGGCGAGGTCGTTCGCGGCCTTCGCCGCCTCCTCCGCGCCGGTCGGGTAGATGAAGGTGCCGGTCAGCTTGCCCTGCTGGACGGCCCTGATGCCGCCGTCGGGGATCGCGAGGCCGTCGGTGCCGATGAACTTGATGTCCTTCTCCTTGCCGGCCGCGGCCGCCGCCTGGTAGGCGCCGAGCGCCATCGGGTCGTTCTCGGCGTACACCAGGTCGATGTCGAGCTTCTGTGACAGCCACTGGCTGGTGATGCGCGTGGCGTCGGGCTTGAGCCACTTGGCCTCGCGCTTCTTGAGGATCTTGATCTTCGGGTTGGACTTGATGCCCTCCTCGAAGCCCTTCAGCCGGTCGATCTGCGGCTGGTTGGAGAGGATGCCCTGCAGCACGACGACGTTGCCGCCGTCCGGCAGCTCCTTGGCCGCGAGCTCGCCGGCCTTGCGGCCCGCCTCGACGTTGTCGCCGCCGATGAACGACGAGTAGCAGTCGGTGTTGACCGAGCGGTCGAGGATGATCACCGGGATCTTCTTCTCGCACGCCTTGTCCACCACCGGGGTGAGCGGTGCCGACTCGTTGGGCGACACGATCAGCACGTCGACGTTGTTGGTGATGAAGTTCTGCACCTGCGAGACCTGCTTGCCACTGTCCTGCTGGGCGTCGGTGATCGGCATCAGCTTGAGCTTCGGGTACTTCTTCACGAAGTACTCGAGCTGGATGTTGAGCTGCGCCCGGTACGGCTCGGCGTTGTTGGACTGGCTGTAGCCGACGACGAACTCGTCCTTGTCCGTCTCCTTCTGGCCCGTCGGCTCGTCGGTCGACGCGCAGGCGGTGGCGGTGACGAGCCCGGCGACGACCGCGAGCGCGGCGACGCTCAGGCGCCTCTTCGTTGCGAACATCGAGTCCTCCTCGGACGGGTTGCTATGACGCGGGTCTGACGAGCCGGCGCACGGTCGCGACGGCACTGGAGATGAGATCCGGACGTTGCAGGACGACCGCGACCACGACGATGCAGCCCTTGATGATCAGCTGCATGTTGTCGCTGACGGCGTTGAGGCCGAGCACGTTGTCGAGGAGCGTGAGGATCAACGCGCCGACGAACGTGCCGACCATGCTGCCGCGACCGCCCTGCAGGGCGGCGCCGCCGATGACACAGGCGGCGATGGCGTCGAGCTCGTACATCTGGCCGGCCTGGGGGTCGGCCTGCGAGCTGTACGCGGCGTCGATCGGCCCGGCGAAGCCGGCGAGCATGCCGCAGAGGGTGAAGACGGCGATGCGGACGGCGGCGACGTTGACGCCGGACAGCCGCGCCGCGGTCTCGTTGCCGCCGACCGCGTAGATGTGCCGGCCGAACCTCGTCTTGGTCAGCACGAGGTGGAACACGATCGCGACGACGACGAAGGCGAGCACCGGGTAGTAGACACCGGCGCCGAGCACGCCCTCGAACAGGTTGCGTCCCGGCGTGCCGAACAGCTGGAACTGCTCGGAGTGCGGGCTCAGCTCGCCGCTCTCGGTGACGATCTCGGTGCCGACGCTGACGTTGTCGCTGATGTGCCGATCGATCCCGCGGAAGATCGACAGCGTCGCCAGGGTCATGACGAACGGCTGGATGCGCAGCCAGGTCGTGCCCGCGCCGTTGACGAACCCCATCGCCGCGCCGACGACCATGCACAGCGGCAGGATCAGCAACGGCGGCATGTCGGCCCGTGCGAGCATCATCGCCGACGCCATCGACGCGAGCGCCAACATCGAGCCGACCGACAGGTCGATGCCCGCGGCGAGGATGACGAGCGTCTGCCCGATCGCCAGGATGCCGCGGGACGCGAACGCGCCGACCGCGTTGGTCAGGTTGCCCTGGTCGAGGAACGTGGTGCCCTTGGTGGCGATGCCGGCGATCACCACGAGCGCGAGCCCGATGTAGCCCTGGAGGCTGCCGGGCGCGGCGAGCACGCGTGCCCAGCGCTCGCGCGGCTGGTTCTGCACCAGCGTGGGCAGCTCCGTGCCGGGTCCTGAGGAGTCGCGGGTGGGTTCGGACATCAGTCGCTACGCCGTTCGCCTGTCGTCGGGTCGGCCGGTGTGGTGAGGACGGCCTCGCGGGCCATGGCCGCGTCGAGGAGCTTCTCCTGGGTGGCCTCGGCGTGGGTGAACTCGCCGGTGAGGCGTCCCTCGCAGAGGACGAGGATGCGGTCGCACATGTTGAGCAGCTCGGGCAGCTCGGAGGAGACCATCAGGATGCCCGCGCCCTGCGCGGCGAGGCGGTTCATCAGTCCGTAGATCTCCGCCTTCGCGCCGACGTCGATGCCGCGCGTGGGCTCGTCCATGAGGAGCAGGACGGGCTCGGTCAGCAGGCACTTCGCGAGGACGACCTTCTGCTGGTTGCCGCCCGACAGCGTGTTGACCTCGGCGGTGGTGCTCCGCGCCTTCACCCGCAGCCCGGTGACCATGTCGTCGACGCCTGCGCGCTCGCGCCGGCCGTTGACGAAGGGGCCGAAGGAGAACGACGACAGCGCGGCGAGGCTGGCGTTGAACCGCACGGTCGCCCGCAGCACCAGGCTCTGGCTCTTGCGGTCCTCGGCGACCAGGGCGAGACCGCGAGCAATGGCGCGACGCGGGCTCGTCGGGCGGTACGGCCGGCCGCCGATCTCCATGGTGCCGCTGACCGCGCCGGACGGGTGGGCGCCGTAGACGGCCTCGAGCACCTCGCTGCGTCCGGCACCCATCAGACCCGCGATGCCGACGATCTCGCCCGCGCCGACGTGCAGCGACACGTCGCGTACGGGCATGCGACCGACCCGGGCGTCGCCGTCGACGGACAGGTGCTCCACCCGCAGCCGCGGGCCGCCGTCGCCCCGGCGCCGGTCGCCGCGGGGGAACAGCTCGCCGAGCGGCCGTCCGACCATCATCGAGATCAGCTCCGACCGTGTGGTGGCGGCCATCTCGCGCGTGCCGATGTACTCGCCGTCGCGCAGCACGGTGACCGTGTCGGCGATCTCGGACAGCTCCTCGAGCCGGTGCGAGATGTAGATGACGGCGGCACCGCGTGCGGCGAGCGTGCGGATGACCCGGAACAGCGCGCGCACCTCGGCGTCGGCGAGCGCCGACGTCGGCTCGTCCATCACGAGCACGCGGACGTTGAGTGACAGTGCCTTGGCCACCTCGACGAGCTGCTGCTCCGCGACCTTGAGCTGCCGGACGGGACGCCGTGGCGGGAGCCGCAGGCCCAGCTCCGCGAGCAGTTCGCGCGACCGCGCGTCCATACTCGTGCGGTCGAGCGTGCCGCGTGCGGTGCGCAGCTCACGGCCGAGGAAGATGTTGTCGGCGATCGACAGCTCGGGCACCAGGTTGAGCTCCTGGTGGATCATGGCCACGCCGAGGGCCTGCGCGTCCCGGGGATGGTGGATCGCCGCCTGCTCGCCGTCGACCTCGATCGTGCCGCCGTAGTCGGCGAAGACGCCCGACAGCACGTTCATCAGGGTGGACTTGCCCGCGCCGTTCTCGCCGAGGATCGCGTGCACCTCGCCCGCGTGCACGGTGAGGTCGACGCCGCGCAGCGCACGCACGCCGGGGAACGCCTTCTCGATGTCGCGCATCGCGAGGACGACGGGGGAGTCGTGGACGGGCGTGCGCCCGTCCGCCGTCACGATCATCTGCCGGCGGACCGCCCGGCCTCGTCGCCGGGGCCGTACCAGTACGCGGTCGAGGCGTAGTCGGCCGGCATGTCGCTCGCCGGTCCGTGCTCGATCGTGAAGCGCAGGCCGTCGTGGAACGACGGGGCGTCCGCGATCGTGAGCCGGTAGGCGCCGGTGCAGTCGTACGTGCAGCCGTACGAGGAGATCTCGTGAGCCGGGTTGCCGTTGGTCGGGGCGTTGAACGTGCCGCGGTTGAAGTACCAGCCCGCCTCGTAGAAGTCCTCGGTGCCCGTGCCGTGCCACTGCGGCTCGGTGGCGCCGTTGGCGTAGACCCGCTCGTCGCCCTCGAGGTAGTTGCGCTGGTTGCCCGAGGTGATCTGGCCGACCATCGTGTGGGTCACGCCGATGAACTTGCCGCGACCCGGCGTGTCGAGGAATGCGTAGTCCTCGCCGTTCACCACGGCCTGCGCGCGCGAGGTGGCGCGGAAGGTGCCGGTCTCGGCCTGCCGGCCGCGGTCCCTCGCCTGTTTCCCCGTCGTGACGTCGGCGCTGCCGCCCTCGATCGCGACGTCGGAGCCGTTGTGCAGCTCGACCTCGACGTGGCTGCCGTACGGCATCGGCCACCACGACGTGAGCGTCTTCGCCTCAGGGTCGACGCCCGACATCAGCGTGCGCACCTCGTACAGGCCGAGGCCGGTGCCGAAGAACTCGCCCAGCGGGGAGTCGACGAGCCGCCTGCCGTCGACGGTGACCCACAGGCGCGCGTTCGCCAGGACGGGGTCGCTCGGCTGCACGAGTTCCTGGTCCTCGTCGCTCGGCGGGTAGCTGAACGTCCGCGTGCCGAACCACTTCGCCTGCTCGATCGTGTAGTCGTGCGTGGCCTCGGACGGGTTGCCGTCGCCGACGTCGACGGTGTCGGTGCGGGTGGCCTCGCCGCCGACGATGCTGTCGACGTCGTAGCGGAACTCGTTGAAGTCGAGGTCCGACGAGACGAACGCGTTGCGGACGGTCACGCTCGACTTCCCCGCGGTCGCCGACGCGGGCAGGTCGACGGTCTGGTCGGCCCACTGGCCGCCGGCCGTCGGCGGGACGGGCGACCACTCGGCGACCTTGTTGCCGTCGACGAGCACGTCGGCACGCTGGTTGCCGATGGCGGAGTCGTACCGCCGGGTGAGCCTGACGCCCTCGTTGGCGGGGTCGATCGCCGCGGTGAACTGGCTGTGGCCGTCCGCGCCGAACGCGCGGCCGTCGTCGGTGACCGTCGGGTTGGTCGGGCCGACGAGCTGGGGGAGGGTGACCTTCAGCGCGGTGAGCACGCCGGCGCCGTCCTGCTCACCGATGGTGGCGGTGCCACCGGCGGGGATGTCGACGGGAGCGTGCCTGGTGCGGGACCTCTTCGCCCGCGGCTTGGGGTCGGCCGTGCCCGCGGCCTTCAGGGTCGCGATGACGTCCTCCGCCCTGTCGGACGGGTCGAACGTCGTCACGCCCTCGGCGTCGGGGAAGGTGCGGTGCGACACGTGGTGGAAGAGCGGGTTGTTGTCGGTGCTCACCCGCATCGACTCGCGGTACGGCATCGGCACCTTGAGGTAGACGCCACCCGAGCTCTGGTCGCCGTTCGCGACGAGCGGGTGGACGAACGGCGCGCCGAGCTTGCCGTCGACGACGTCCTGCAACGGCGCGTCGAGCACGGTCATGCCGTCGAGCTCGATGCGGATGTTGCCCGTCTTCGTGACGTTGCCCTCGTCCCTGGTGAACCAGATCGAACCGATCTCGCCCGCGCCCTCGTGCTCGGCGATGACGCAGCGGCCGGCGTCCTGGTGCAGGCAGGAGTACGTGCCGTCGAACCCGTCGTTGTTGCCGCCGGTGCGGTCGTAGCTGGAGAACTGGTGGGCCTCGGTGGCGGTGGCGAGCTCGGGCAGCCGGTCGAGGCGCCGGTAGGCGTCCCAACCGACCGGGCCCTTCTCGGACGCCCGCGGAGCGGCGGCGGCGTAGCCGGGGACGAGAGTGAGGACGAGGGCGAGTCCGGCGGCGGCGCCGAGGGAGCGCCTGATGATCGACATTGATCGGGCCTCTCGGTAGAGGTGTCGTGGCGGCATCCGGGGGCGTGGCGGGCATTACGAGGCGGCGGAGCCCATGCCCTCGTAGTCGATGTCGAGCATCGTGCAGATCGACTTCAGCTCCTCGACGTACTCACCGGGCACCGCGTGGATGTGGTTGGCGCCGAACCGCGACAGGAAGTCGGCGGCGGGGGCGTCGAGCCGGGTGAACGCGTGCGGCCACTCGAACGTCGACTGGCGCGCCAACCGGTCGTTGGTCGCCGCGTCGTAGCTCTCGAAGGAACCCCGCATGACCTGCATGCGGTACCGGTGGTTCTTGCGGGTGAGCCGTGCGAACGTGCAGTCGCCGGGTGCGGCGACGTGGTTGACGGACGCGCCGCCCGCGGGGAAGAAGAACACCTCGGGGTAGAAGTTGACCTTCGCGAGGTTCTCGGCCGGGTCGTCGCTGCGCGCGGCGTACCAGGTGGCGTGCTGGCCGGAGTTGCAGAGGTCCCAGACGTCGCGGTCGGGGTGGTAGTGGCGCACGTCGGCGAACAGCACGGGCGTGCCGCCGGTGACCAGCTTGAGCATCTGCATCGTGAGGGCGCCGTCCATGTCGGCCTCGGTCGAGCAGACGTGGGTCTCCTTCGGACCCTCCCAGTCGTACGGGTCGTTGAGGAACGCCTCGGCGACGTCCATCGTGCAGAAATGCGTCGTGAGCTCGGGCTGGCCCTTGATGCCGGAGAAGTCGAGGTTCCACTCGTCGATGAGCTCGCGCATGGCGTAGTAGGTGCGGATCTGCCGTTCGAAGAGCGCGGGCGTGAGCTGCTTGCCGTCGTAGTGCACGCCGGCGGCGTGCTTCTCCAGCCACTGCACGGCGCTCTTGACCCGGGTCGCGTCGGCGTTGTCGGAGCGCCGGACGATCTCCCACTGGTCGATCTCCTCGACGTCGACGCCGAACGTCGAGATCCACTGGTCGGCGTTCGCGACGGCCGTGTACATGCCCATCGGCCGGCCGCCGATCCGGCCGAACGTCGACCCGCGCAGGCCGGAGACGGCCGTGGCCGCGCGCACCTGCACGAGCACCCGGTCGAGCACCTCGGTGTCGGCGATGTCGCCCCAGGCGCGGGTGTGCACCCGGCCGATCTGGTCGAGCGCGCCGCCGCCGGCGAGCATCCCGACCATGCCCGGCTGCACCGGGTCGATGCTGCCGAGCAGCATCAGCGGCCCCGCGGTCTGGGCGGCGGCGAGCATCGTGAAGTGCGGGAACGCCCAGACCGGGTAGTGGAAGATCGTGAGGTCGGGCCTGGCGTCGGCGACGCGGCGGGCCTCCGAGGTGGCGAGCTCGTTGGTCCAGACCGGGCCGCTGGCCCTGACGACCTCGTGGCCGGCGCCCTCCAGCGCCGTCGCCACCGCCCGCTCGGCGTCGTCGCAGAAGCCGGTCAGGTCGCCCGCGACGAAGTCGCGGCCGTCCGACATGGTGAGAAGCCCGATTCGTGCCACGCTCAGCCCCTTCCGCCCGGTCGCGTCGACGTGCGACCGTACGCCTGGTAAATCGATTTCTGGTTGGCGACTGTAAGAGGGCACAGTGGGGGTGTCAACCGACTACGGATCGGGCGCGGTCACGGAGAGGAATCGTTCTCCCGGCACGTCCGGCGGTAGTCTGCCGACCTGCGGGGCAGTCGGCGCCCGGCTCGTGTGTCCGCGTGACGACAGGAAGGTGCGATGGCCACGACGATACGAGACGTCGCCGCCGCGGCGGGTGTGTCGCCGGCGACCGTCTCGCGGGTGCTCAACCAGCGCGTGGAGGTCGCGGCGGACCTCCGTGACCGCGTCCTCGCGGCCGTCGCCGAAATGGGTTACCGGCCCAACGGGCCCGCGCGGAGCCTGCGCAAGCGGGCGACGATGGTGCTGGGGATCATCATCACCGACGTGCAGAACCCGTTCTTCACGTCCATGGTCCGCGGCATCGAGGACGCTGCCCAGGCCGCCGGCTACTCCGTCGTCCTGGCGAACTCCGACGAGGACCAGGAGAAGGAGCAGCGCTACCTCGAGGTGGCCGCCGCCGAGCAGATGGCCGGGGTCGTCCTCGCCCCCGCCCGGCAGAGCAGCCGCGGCCTCGACGTCGTCGTCGGGCAGGGCATCCCCGTGGTCACCGTCGACCGGCGGCTGCGCGGGGCGAACGTCGACAGCGTGTCGGTCAACAACCACAAGGCGGCGCACGACGCGACCTGGCACCTCGTGGCCCGCGGCAGGAAGCGCATCGCGATCATCGCGGGCCTGCTGAACACGACGACCGGGGCGCGGCGCCTCGCCGGCTACAAGGCCGCGCTCAAGCAGGCCGGCATCCCGCTCGACGAGCGGCTCGTCGTCGAGGCCGACTTCCGGCTCGAGGGCGGCTACGAGGCGACCAAGGACCTGCTGCGCCGGGCCCGCCCCGACGCCGTGTTCGCGTCCAACAACCTGATGACGATCGGTGCCCTGCAGGCCCTGTCCGAGGAGGGCGTCGACATCCCGAGCGACATCGCGGTCGTCGGGTTCGACGACATCAGCTGGGCGACGGCCCTGCGCCCGCCGCTGACGGCCGTCAGGCAGCCCACGTACGAGATCGGCAGGCGGTCCGCCGAGCTGCTGCTCGACCGGGTGAAGGGCGACACCGAGGAGCCGCGCCACATCGTCCTGCCGGCCGAGCTGATCGTCCGCGGCAGCACCTGACACGTAGGGTTCGGGGTGTGCTGCGTGTGGGTCTCACCGGGGGTATCGGGTCCGGCAAGAGCGAGGTGACCGCGCGGCTCGCCGCGCGGGGCGCCGTGGTGGTCGACGCCGACGTCCTGGCGCGCGAGGTGGTGGCGGTCGGTACCGACGGGTTGGCCGAGGTGGTCGAGGCGTTCGGCGCCGACGTGCTCGCCGGTGACGGGTCGCTCGACCGGCCGCGGCTGGGCAGGCTGGTCTTCGGCGACCCGGACGCCAGGCGGCGGCTCGAGGGCATCGTGCACCCGCGGGTCCGCGCCCGCCGGGCCGAGATCGTGGCGGCGGCTCCCGCCGACGCGGTGGTCGTCGAGGACGTGCCGCTGCTGGTGGAGGGCGGCCTGCACCGTGACTACGACCTCGTGGTCGTGGTCGACGCGCCCGACGACGTCCGGCTCGACCGGCTCGTCCGGCTGCGCGGCATGACCGAGGAAGACGCGCGGGCGCGGATCGAGGCGCAGGCGTCGCGTGACGAGCGGCTCGCCGTCGCCGACGTCGTCGTCGACAACGGCGGCGACCTGGCCGACCTCGACCCGCAGGTCGACGCCCTCTGGGCCCGCCTGACGCGGGAGTGAGGCTCAGGCCCGCCGCGGGACCTCGCGGGGTGGCTCTCCGGTGTACGTCGGGAGCAGGTCGCGCGGGATCGGGCCCTTGTTGCGCATGCCCGAGCCGGACTCCTCCCATGCGTGCGCCAGCGCACCCACGCTGCGGGACAGCACGAACAGCCCGCGCCCGAGCTCGGGGGAGAAGCCGAGCTCGGCGTAGATGATCGCGGTGGCGCCGTCGACGTTCATCGGCACCGGACGCGTCCTGCCCTCAGCGAGCCGCCGCTCGATCTCGCGCCCGATCCGCAGGTGGACGCCCGCGACCTCGCCGGCCGCGACGGCGTCGTCGACTGCCGCGAGCAGCGGATCGCGGCGCGGGTCGTGGGCATGGAAGCGGTGGCCGAACCCGGGTACGTACGCCTTGCGCCCGCGGTAGTCGGAGACCAGCTCCTCGACCGCACGCGAGACGGCGTCCTCGTCGCCGGCTGCGTCGCCGGTCTCGTCCGCGAGCCGGTAGAGCACCTCCATCAGCTCCTGCCCGGCGCCGCCGTGGACGTCGCCGAGCACGTTGACGGCCGACGCGACGGCGTTGTTGATGCCGACGCCGCAGGTCATCGCGCTCCTGGCGATCGCGATGGACGGTGCCTGCGGCCCGTGGTCGACACCGGAGACCAGCGCCCGTTCGAGGAGAGCCGACTGCGGCCGGGTGGGGAGCTCGCCCCTGAGGAGCAGCCAGATCATGTCGGGGAACGACGCCGAACCGATGAGGTCCTCGATCGCGTACCCGCGGAACCGGATCACGCCGGGGGAGATGTCGCTGATGGACGTGCTCCACCAGTCGGCCGACGGATCGCCCATAGCCGCACCTCTCGCCCGGTCGTCGGAACGTGAGCAGGCTATAGCCCTTGGCCGTAGTGTTCACATCGTGAGTCGGGGGTTCCCTCGTGCAGCCGCCGATGGGAACACCCGACTCGCGATGTGCACACCCGTGGGGGGCACCCTCACCTCGCCCCGGCACGGTCAGGGTGCCGTTCACGTGTCGCGGGGCACGGTGAGGGTGCCGTTCACGTGTCGCGGGCCCGAGGTGACGACCGATGAGCACCGGCGGACGGCGCGGGGCGGCGGGTGTCGGTGGGGCGACGTACCGTGGAGTCGTCCTGCCCCAGTCAGGCGTGAGCGAGGGGAGTCGCCGTGCGTCCGGTCAGTCACCTGACCCGCAAGGTCGCGCCGTTCGAGGTCGTCAGCGAGATGGCGCCGGCCGGCGACCAGCCCGCCGCCATCGGCGAGCTGCAGAAGCGCCTCGAGGCCGGTGAGAAGGACACCGTGCTGCTCGGTGCCACCGGCACCGGCAAGACGGCGAGCATCGCGTGGCTCGTCGAGCGGCTCCAGCGGCCGACCCTGGTCATGCAGCCGAACAAGACCCTCGCCGCGCAGTTCGCCAACGAGCTGCGCGAGATGCTGCCCAACAACGCCGTCGAGTACTTCGTCTCGTACTACGACTACTACCAGCCCGAGGCGTACATCCCGCAGTCCGACACCTACATCGAGAAGGACTCCTCGATCAACGAGGAGGTCGAGAAGCTCAGGCACCGCGCGACCGCCTCGCTGCTCACCCGCCGCGACGTCATCGTCGTCTCCACCGTGTCGTGCATCTACGGCCTGGGCACGCCGCAGGAGTACGTCGACCGGATGATCTGGCTCAAGGCCGGTGGCGAGTACGACCGCGACGGCCTGCTGCGCCGGCTCGTCCAGATCCAGTACACGCGCAACGACGTCGCGTTCACCCGCGGCACCTTCCGGGTGCGCGGCGACACCATCGAGGTGTTCCCGGTCTACGAGGAGCACATCGTGCGGATCGAGATGTTCGGCGACGAGGTCGAGCGGCTCACCACGCTCCACCCGGTCACCGGTGAGGTCATCGCCGAGGAGGACGAGATGTACGTCTTCCCCGCCACCCACTACGTCGCCGGCCCGGAACGCATGGAGCGGGCGACCCACGGGATCGAGCTGGAGCTCGCCGACCGCCTCGCCGAGCTGGAGAAGCAGGGCAAGCTGCTCGAGGCACAGCGGCTGCGCATGCGCACCACGTACGACCTCGAGATGATGCGGCAGATCGGCAGCTGTTCCGGCATCGAGAACTACTCGCGGCACATCGACGGCCGCGAGCCCGGCAGCTCCCCGAACTGCCTGCTCGACTTCTTCCCCGAGGACTTCCTCCTCGTCCTCGACGAGTCGCACGTGAGCGTCCCGCAGATCGGGGGCATGTACGAGGGCGACATGTCGCGCAAGCGCACCCTCGTCGACCACGGGTTCCGGCTGCCCAGCGCCGTCGACAACAGGCCGCTGCGGTGGGAGGAGTTCCTCGAGCGCATCGGTCAGACGATCTACCTGTCCGCGACGCCCGGGCCCTACGAGCTCGGCCTGACCGGGGGTGACGTGGTCGAGCAGGTGATCAGGCCGACCGGCCTGGTCGACCCGCAGCTCGAGGTCAGGACCACGAAGGGGCAGATCGACGACCTGATCGACGAGATCAAGACCCGCGCCGACCGCAACGAGCGGGTGCTCGTCACCACCCTGACCAAGAAGATGGCCGAGGACCTCACCGACTATCTCCTCGAGATGGGCATCCGGGTGCGCTACCTGCACAGCGAGGTCGACACGCTGCGCCGGGTGCAGCTGCTGCGCGAGCTGCGGGTCGGCGAGTTCGACGTCCTCGTCGGCATCAACCTGCTGCGCGAGGGTCTCGACCTGCCCGAGGTCTCCCTCGTGGCGATCCTCGACGCCGACAAGGAGGGCTTCCTGCGCAGCGGCACCTCCCTGATCCAGACGATCGGCCGCGCCGCGCGCAACGTCTCCGGTCAGGTGGTCATGTACGCCGACCGGGTCACCGACTCCATGCAGCACGCCATCGACGAGACCGACCGGCGGCGCGCCAAGCAGGTCGCGTACAACACCGAGCGGGGCATCGACCCGCAGCCGCTGCGCAAGAAGATCGCCGACATCCTCGACACGATCGCGCGCGAGGACGCCGACACCGAGCAGCTCGTCGGCGGCTCCGGGCGGCAGCAGAGCCGCGGCAAGGCGCCGGTGCCCGGCCTCGCGTCGCGGATCGGCGGGCCCGGCCAGCACGCTGCCGAGCTCGCCGGCATGCCATCGGCCGAGGTCGAGGCGCTCGTCAAGCAGCTCACCGAGCAGATGCACACGGCCGCCGCGGAGCTGCAGTTCGAGCTCGCCGCGCGGTTGCGCGACGAGATCGGCGAGCTCAAGCGGGAGCTGCGCGGCATGCGAGCGGCCGGCGTGCGGTGACGCGCTGCCCCCGGATGTGCACGGTGTGACGTCTCGCACCCGGTGCGTGGTCGCCCGTATTGGTCGGTTAGTCTGAGCGCGTCAGTGGAGGGGAGTATCCCCTGCGACGGTGCCGTCATCACGGTGTTCGCACCCGGTGCCGTCGGCTCGTGCTCGGCACGAGCGGGAGAGACCTCCGGCAACACGCAGAACCCGTGCTCGCCGGAGGGCATCCTTGGACGTTCATCTGTATGCGTGGCTCGCCACAGTCGCCGGTCTCGTGGTCGTGCTCGTCGGCGGACTGATCCTGGATCATCGGAACCCCCACGAGGTCACGATGAAGGAGGCCACGCGCGGGATCATCGTCTACGTGTCGCTCGCGGTGCTGTTCGGCATCGGCGTCTGGATTGTCGCCGGCGGCAGGTACGCCGGCGAGTTCTTCACCGGCTACATCGTCGAGTACAGCCTGAGCATCGACAACCTCTTCGTCTTCGTCGTGATCATGACGAGGTTCGCGGTGCCGAGGCGCGCGCAGCACGAGGTGCTGCTCGTCGGCATCGTCCTCGCGCTCGTGCTGCGCGGCCTCTTCATCGCCGTCGGCGCGACCGCGATCGCGCACTTCTCCTGGATCTTCTACGTCTTCGGCGCGTTCCTGATCTTCACCGCCATCCAGATGGCACGGCACCGGGGCGAGGACCAGAACGACGTCAAGGACAACATCCTGCTCCGCATCGTGCAGAGGCGGCTGCCGGCGACCACGCAGTACGACGGCCTCAAGCTCGTCACCGTCATCGACGGCAAGCGCCTCTTCACCCCGATGGTGATCGTCATGGTGGCGATCGGCAGCACCGACCTGCTCTTCGCGGTCGACTCGATCCCCGCGATCTTCGGCATCACCAAGGAGGCGTACCTCGTCTTCACGGCGAACATGTTCGCCCTGATGGGCCTGCGGCAGCTGTACTTCCTCATCGGCGGCCTGCTCGACCGCCTCATCTACCTCACGCTCGGCCTGTCGGTCATCCTCGGTTTCATCGGCGTCAAGCTGCTGCTCGAGGCGCTCCACGGCAGCGGCCTGCACGTGCCGCTGGTCCCGACGTGGATGTCGCTCGTGGTCATCCTGGTAGTGCTCGCGATCACGACCGCGGCGAGCCTGCTGAAGAAGTCCGATCCCGCCCAAGAGGAGCAGCCCGCGGACGCGGAACAGTCCACCGAGGCCGAGAAGCCGGTCGAGGGCTGACGCGCCGACAGGCCCCGGCCTCCTCCGACGTGTCGGGGCACACGGCTAGAGTCGGCCCATGCGTGGAGCCAAGGACAAGAAGGCGTCGTCGTTCATCGACCTTCTGCACGAGCAGGTGAAGCACGAGTTCGGCGCGCACCAGCAGTACCTCGCCGTGGCCGTGTGGTTCGACGACCAGGATCTGCCCAGGATGGCCGCCCACTTCTACCGGCAGGCGCTCGAGGAGCGCAACCACGCGATGATGATCGTGCAGTACTTCCTCGACCAGGGGATCCGGGTGGGCATCCCGGGGGTCGACGAGGTACGCACCGACTTCGCCAACGCGCGGGAGCCCGTCGAGCTGGCGCTCGACCAGGAGAAGCAGGTCACCGCCCAGTTCATCGCGCTGGCCAAGGCCGCGCGCGACGAGGGCGACTACGTCGGTGAACAGTTCCTCCAGTGGTTCCTCAAGGAGCAGGTGGAGGAGGTGGCCCAGATGGACACGCTGCTGAACATCGTCGACCGGGCCGGTGACAACCTCTTCCACGTCGAGGACTACCTCGTCAGGGAGCAGGTCGGCGACGACGGGGGCAACCAGGCGCAGCCAACCGCCGCCGGCGGGGCGCTCTGACCGGGGGTCGAGCGCCGGTCAGGTCGTCAGGTCGAGCGTGCAGCCGACGTGCCCGGCGGCTGCGCGGGCATGGGTACCTCACGTCGCGGGCGTAGGCTCGGCAAGTACGGTATCGGGGTGCGACGACGTGACGGTGAGCGACGGCCGGCGACGGTAGGTGCTCGTGACTGACCAGCTGACGGGGCGCGCCGACGGTCGGGGCAACGGCCATCGCGACAGGGACGACGACACCGAGCACGAGGTCGACGCGGAACCGGTGGTCGACGCCACCGACGCGGCGGACGTCGTCGCCGCACCCGAGGCGGACGCCGAGGTCGAGCCCGCCGCCGCCACTCCGGCCGGGCCTCCCGCACCGCAGGCCACCCAGGCGCCGGCTCCGGCGGAGGGCACGAACGGGCGCGACTCCCACCTCGACAACGTCAAGTTCGTGGCGATCACGCTGGTGGTGGTCGGGCACGCATGGGGCCCGATGCTGGCGTGGAGCCGCTCCCTCGAGGCCGCCTACCTGTTCCTCTACACGGTGCACATGCCGATCTTCGTGACGCTGTCCGGGTACTTCTCGCGTCACTTCACCGCGAGCCCGCGGCAGGCGCGTTCCCTCGTCCGGTCGGTCGTGGTGCCGTACCTGATCATCGAGTCGGCCTTCACCCTGTACCGCCACTTCGGTGCGGGGCAGGACCTCGAGTTCGCGCTCCATGACCCGTGGTGGATCACCTGGTTCCTCGCCACGCTGTTCTTCTGGCGGCTGAGCTCTCCGGTCTGGCGGGTGGTCCGCTTCCCGATCGTGATCGCGGTCGTCGTGTCGCTGGCCGCGGGGTCCGCGGAGCTCACCGGCGCACTCGAGCTCGGCCGGATGCTGCAGTACCTGCCGTTCTTCGTCATCGGCCTGTCCCTGCGCCGCGAGCACTTCGCGTGGCTGCGCACCCTGTGGGTCAGGCTCGCTGCGGTCCCGATCCTCGCCGGCGCGATCTACGGCGCCTACGTTCTCGCCCCTCACGTGAGCGTCGAATGGGTGTACTGGCGCCAGGGCAACGAGGCGCTCGGCGTCTCGTACCCGATCTTCGCGCTCGTCAAGATCGCCCAGCTGGCGGCCACCGTCCTCGTCCTGCTGGCGGTCATCTCGCTGGTGCCCGGCCGCCGGCTCCCGGTGATCACCGGGTTCGGAGCCGCGAGCATGTACGCGTACCTGCTGCACGGGTTCGCGGCGAAGGGGGCCGAGTGGTGGGACGTCTACGACCTCCCGTTCGTCCACACCCACGCCGGGATCGTCGTCGTCACCCTGGCCGCGGTCGTGCTCACACTCGTGCTGTGCTCCCCGCCGGTGCGGGTGCTGTTCTCGTGGGCCGTTCAGCCGAAGCTGGAGGGCTGGCTCCGCGGGCCGACCGATCGGTCGCTGTCGTAGACCGCCGGACGGCTCAGCGGAACGCCGACTCGCCGGTCACGGCCTGACCGATGACCAGCTGGTGCACCTCGCTCGTGCCCTCGTAGGTGAGCACCGACTCCAGGTTGTTCGCGTGCCTGATCACCGGGTACTCGAGGGTGACGCCGCTGGCGCCCAGGATCGTGCGGCACTCCCGCGCGATCGCGATCGCCTCGCGGACGTTGTTGAGCTTGCCCAGGCTGACCTGCTCGGGACGCAGGGTGCCGGCGTCCTTCAGCCGGCCGAGGTGCACGGCGAGCAGCATGGCCTTGCCGAGCTCGACGGTCATGTCGGCGAGCTTGGTCTGGGTGATCTGGTACGTCGTGAGCGGGCGGTCGAAGACCTCGCGGTCGGCGGCGTACGCCAGGGCGGTGTGCAGGCAGTCTCTCGCGGCACCGACCGCACCGAAGATGATGCCGAACCGCGCCTCGGACAGGCAGCCGAGCGGTCCGGCGAGGCCGCGCGCCCCGGGGAGCATCGCGTCGCCGGGAACCCGCACCTCGTCGAGCACCAGTTCCGACGTGACCGAGGCACGCAGCGACAGCTTCTTGGTGATCTCCGGTGCGGAGAAGCCCTTGGTGTCGGTCGGCACGAGGAACCCGCGGATGCCGTCGTCGGTCCGCGCCCAGACGACCGCGACGTCGGCGATCGACCCGTTCGTGATCCACATCTTGGTGCCGTTGATGACCCAGTCGTCGCCCTCGCGCTTGGCGTGGGTGCGCATCCCCGCCGGGTTGGACCCGAAGTCGGGCTCGGTGAGGCCGAAGCAGCCGATCAGCTCACCGGCGGCCATGCCGGGCAGCCACTGCTGCTTCTGCTCCTCACTGCCGTAGGCGTGGATCGCGTACATGACCAGCGATCCCTGCACGGAGACGAGGCTGCGGATGCCGGAGTCGGCGGCCTCGAGCTCGAGGCAGGCGAGCCCGTACGCCGTGGCGCTCGCACCCGCGCAGCCGTAGCCGGACAGGTGCATGCCGAGCACGCCGAGCGAGCCCAGCCGTCGCGCGAGCTCGCGACCGGGGATCTCGCCGGTCTCGAACCAGTCGGCGACGTGCGGGCGGACGTGGTCGGCGCAGAACTGCGCGACCGTGTCGCGCATGGCGCGTTCCTCGTCGGACAGCAGCCCGTCGGTGCCGAACAGGTCGAGCGGGGCAATGGGACGGTTCTTCGGCATCGGGACGGCTCCGCGGTCGAGGACAAGGATCGGATCCAATGTACAACCCGCCCGTGGTCGACCCGTGAGGGGCACCCCGACCGTATCCTGGCACGGTGAGGGTGCCGTTCACGGGCCTGGTCAGTCGGCCTCGGGCGCCTGCTGGTGGGCGGGGTTGAGGACGCGGGCGAGGAACTCCTTCGTGCGCGCCTCGCGGGGGTCGGCGATGACCTGCTCCGGGTGACCCTGCTCGACCACGACTCCGCCGTCCATGAAGAGGACCTTGTCGGCCACCTCCCTGGCGAACTGCATCTCGTGGGTGACCACGAGCATCGTCATGCCCTCCTCGGCGAGCTGACGCATGACGCCGAGCACGTCGCCGACCAGCTCGGGGTCGAGGGCCGATGTCGGCTCGTCGAACAGCATCAGCTGGGGGTCCATCGAGAGTGCCCTGGCGATCGCCACGCGCTGCTGCTGGCCGCCGGAGAGCTGGGTGGGCATCGCCTGCTCGCGGCCGGTGAGGCCGACCTTCTCGAGGTTGCGCCTCGCGACCTCCTCGGCCTGCGACCTGCCGCGGCGCAGCACCTTGCGCTGGGCGACCGTGAGGTTCTCGAGCACGGTGAGGTGGCTGAACAGGTTGAACGACTGGAACACCATGCCGATCCGCTTGCGGGCGGCGTCGAGGTCGGCGTCCGGGTCGGTGAGCTCGATGCCGTCGACGACGACGGAGCCACCGTTCGGCTGCTCGAGCAGGTTGACGCAGCGCAGCAGCGTCGACTTGCCGGAGCCGGACGGCCCGATCACGCAGACGACCTGACCGCGTTCGACCTCGAGGTCGATGCCGCGCAGCACCTCGATCGTGCCGAACGACTTGCGCAGCTCGCTGACCCGGACGACGGGCGCGGCCTCGGCCTCGTTCTCGGCCGCCGGTTCGGCGGGGGTCGTCATGCCTTCACCGCCAGTCCGGTCGACTCGGGGGTGCTGACCTGCTTGCCGCCGGTGCGGCGTTCGAGGCGGCGCGAGAGCAGGGAGAGCGGGATGGTGAGGAGCAGGTAGCAGAGTCCCGCGACGAGGATCGGCGTCATCGACTGCACGGTGTTGAGGGACTCCCGGCCGAACTTGGTCAACTCGTACTGCTCCCGTGCCAGGCCGAGCAGGTAGACCAGCGACGAGTCCTTCGCCAGCAGGATGAGCTCGTTGGTGAGCGGCGGGAGCACGATGCGGAACGCCTGCGGGATGACGATCGTGACCATCGTGCGGCCCTGGGACATGCCCAGCGACCTCGCCGCCTCCACCTGACCCTTGTCGACGGCCTGGATGCCGGCACGCAGGGTCTCGGCCATGTAGGCGGCGCCGACGAGGCCGAGCGACAGCATGACGGTCGAGTAGATGTCGAAGCGCACGCCGAACGCGAGCGGCACGCCGTACCCGAAGGCGATGAACACCAGCAGGGCGGGCACGCCGCGGAAGAACTCGATGTAGAGCGTCGCGATCCAGCGGTACGGCGGAACCGACGACAGCTTCATCAGCGCGAGCAGGAGCCCGAGCACCAGGCCGAACGTGAAGCCGAGCACCGTGTAGATCACCGTGTTGCGGACCGCGGTGGTGATGATCTCAGGGAACTGGTCGGCCGCGATCGGCAGGTTGAAGAACGCCCGCCCGATCTCGCCCCAGTCCGCCGCGAAGGCGATGACGAGGGCGACCGCGACGAGGATCGCGTACTGGACGATGCGCGTGGTCCGCGCACGGCGGCGCCTGGACATGCTCATGCTCGCGGTCTCCCCGCCGTCGCCGTGGTGTCGGTGAGCAGGGACACCTACTTCTCCGGCGGCTCCACGCCGAACCACTTCTTGTACAGCTCGGCGTACGTGCCGTCCGACCTGGCGTCGGCGAGCACCTTGTTGACCTTGTCGAGCAGCGGCTTGTTGCCCTTCTTCACCGCCATGCCGAGCTGCTCGTCGAGGTCGTACTCGGCACCGACCTCGGTGTCGGGGTTGTCCTTGACGTAGTCGTACAGGACGCCGCTGTCGGCGACGGATGCCGCGACCTGGCCGGTGCGGACCGCGGTGGTCAGCAGGCCGAAGTCCTCGAACTGGACGACCTGGTAGCCGTACTTCTTCTCGTTCTTCTTGGCGTAGTCCTCGCCCGTGGTCTCCGGCTGCGCGCCGACCTTCTTGCCCTTGAGCTTCTCCAGGCCGTCGATGCCCGAGTCCTTCTTGACCAACAGCGACTGGGTGACGTCGAAGTACGGGTCGGAGAAGTCCATGACCTTCTTGCGGTCGTCCTTGATGGTGATGCCGGCCGCGGCGATATCGCACCTGTTGGTGTTGAAGTCCTCGCCCGACTCGATGCCCTCGAACGGCGTGTCGAGGATCTTCTGCTCCACGCCGAGGTCCTTCGCCACGAGGTCGACGAGGTCGACGTCGAAGCCGACGATCTTGCCGTCCTTGGTGAACTGGTACGGCTTGTAGGGGAGGTGCGTGCAGGTCGTGATCTTGTCCTCGGCGACGAGCTTGACACCGTCGACCTCGGTGCCTCCCCCTTCGGTCGACTCGACACAGCCGGTCAGCCCGGCGACGAGGACGAGGGCCGCGGCCAGCGACAGGACGGGATGGCGGAGTTGGCGTCGCACGAGCTGCTCCCTGTGGGCGGTCGGTAGATCCGTGTGCGCATCTTGCCAGCCGAGACGTGGTGCTGGATAGCCAGGTGGCGAACTACGGTACGCAGCGCACCGGGGTCACGACCAGAAGCCGCGGTCCTCCAGCAGCGCGATCGCGTGCTCACCGCCCTCGACGATGTGTGTGGTCATCAGCCTCGCCGCCGCCGCGCCGTCGTGGGACTCGATCGCGGCGGCGATCTCGGCGTGCTGCGTGGCCGCCACGCGCCCCCAGATGCTCGTGGTCTGGAACTCGCCGAACATCAGCGCGGATAGGCCCCGCAGCACCGCGCCGAGCCGCCGCGAGCCGCCGCTCTTGTTGATCAACCGGTGGAAGTCGTCGTTGAGCGCCTCGAGGTCGTCGCCAGGGCGCGGCCGGCGCATCCGCGCGACGCTCGCGCGGAGTGCGGTGACGGTCGAGTCGTCCATGACCGAGGCAGCCCGCTCCGCGGCGATCGCGCAGACGGCGGCGTAGATCCGGTAGTGGTCGCGCATGTCGTCGCGGGTGAGCGGTGCGACGAACGCGCCGCGCCGGGGTGCGATCTCGACCAGCGCGGCCGCCTCGAGCATGATGAGCGCCTCCCGGACCGGCAGCTTGCTCACGCCCAGCGCCTCGGCGACGGCGTCCTGGTCGACCTTCTCGCCGGGCTTGAGGTGGCCGGAGAAGATGAGGTCGCGCACGTACGAGGCCACCGCGTCCTTCAGGTTGGCGCGCTGGAACGACGGTGCCGCGGGCAGGGCGGGCATGGGACGGGACGGTACTCGATGCTCGGTCATCGGCCGGTGAACCTCGCCTGCCGCTTCTCCAGGAACGCCCGCATGCCTTCCTGCTTGTCGTGGGTCGTGAACGCCCACCCGGAGAGCGCCTGTTCCAGCTCCAGGCCCGAGCGCAGATCGGTCTCCAGGCCGGTGTTCACCGCCCGCTTCATGAGCGCGACGCTGAGCGGCCCGACCTTCGCGATGTCCGCGACGAGCGCCAGCGCCGCGGCGAGCAGCTCATCGTGCGGCATCACGCGGTCGACGAGACCGAGCGACGCCGCCTCGTCCGCGGCGACGATGCGCGCGGTGAACAGCATCTCCTTCGCCCGGCTCGGGCCGATCAGCCGCGGCAGCCGCTGGGTGCCGCCGAAGCCGGCCACCGAGCCGATCCGCGCGCTGGTGATGCCGAACGTGGCGTCGGGGGAGGAGAGGCGGTAGTCGCAGGCCAGCGCCAGCTCCAGGCCGCCGGTGAGGCAGGGGCCGCTGACGGCCGCGAGCACCGGCTTGGGGTGCTCCTCGATCACCCGGTTGAGCCGGGCGGCGCGCTCGGCGAACGTACGGAACGCCGTGACCGTGGTGATGTCGACAGCCTCGTTGAGGTCGGCACCCGCGGAGAAGCACGACGGGCCGCCGGTGAGCACGACGCCGGACACCGTGTCGTCGGCGACGAGGCGCTCGAGCTCGGCGGTCAGGGCGTCGAGCAGCTCGGCGCTGAGCGCGTTGCGCTTCCGCGGCCGGTTCAGGGTGAGGACGGCGGCGCGGTCACGGCGCTCGACCAGCAGGACGGGATCGGACATCGCCGTCACCCCTCGTCCGTCGCGGGCGCGGCGCGGAAGCGCGCGTAGTCGGGTGGGCGCTTCTCCAGGAACGCGGCGGCGCCCTCGGCCTGCTCGGGCGTGCCGTACAGCTGGCTCAGCATCTCCGCTCCCGAGCTGAACGCCGCACGCATCGAGTCGATGGCGAAGTTGAGGCTCGTCTTGGCCACCCGGAGGCTCTGCGGGCTCATCGTGAGCAGTACGTCGCACATCGCGCGGACGGCGTCGTCGAGCTCGTCCGCGGGGACGACCTTGTTGACGAGCCCCATCGACTCGGCCTCGGCGGCGGTGTAGAGGCGGGTGGTGTAGATCATCTCCCGCGCCCGCTTCTCGCCGACGATCCGTGGCAGCAGCTGCGTCGCTCCCCACACCGGCACGCTGCCGACCCGCGGCCCCACCTGGCCGAACCGCGCGTCGTCGGACGCGATCGTCAGGTCGCACATGACGTGCAGCTCGTGGCCCGCGCCGACGCAGTAGCCGCGGACCGCCGCGATGATCGGCTTGCCCGAGTCATGCAGCGCGGACCCGAGCCGCAGCAGCCGGCGCAGGTGGTTGCGGCCGCCGGACTGGTCGCGCCCGCGCTGGTCGTTGACGTCGCCGCCGGCGCTGAACGCCTTGTCGCCCGCTCCGGTGAGGACGATGACGCCGACGGCCGGGTCGTCGGCCGCGGCGTCGACGGCCGTGGTGAGCTCCTCGTACGTCCGGGTCCGCAGCGCGTTGCGCACGTGCGGGCGGTCGATGGTCACCGTCGCGACGTGGTTGTCGTACGCGTAGCGGATGTCCTCGAACTCGTCGGCAGCTGTCATGAGCGGTCCTCCTCCTCAGTACGAGCGGGGCATGCCGAGCACGTGGGTGCCGATGTAGGAGAGCACCAGGTTGTTGCTCACCGGCGCGATCAGCTGGAAGCGCGCCTCCCGGAACTTGCGGTGGATCCCGTACTCGTCGGCGACGCCGTAGCCGCCGAACGCCGTCATCGCCGCGTTCGCCGCCTCCCAGGTCGCCTGGGACGCGAGCAGCTTGGCTGCGTTGGCCTCCATGCCGGGCTGCTCGCCCCGCTCGAACACCGCCGCGGCCTTGAACCGCATCAGGCTGGCCGCCTCGAGCTGCGCGTACGCCTGGGCGATGGGGAACTGCACGGCCTGGTTGGCGCCGATCGGCCGGTCGAACACGACGCGCTGGGACGCGTACTCGGCCGCCTTGGCGACGAGCCAGTAGCCGTCACCGAGCACCTCGGACGCCACCAGGACGCGTTCGGCGTTCATCCCGCTGAGGATGTAGCGGAAGCCACGCCCCTCCTCGCCGACGAGGTTCGCCGCGGGTACGCGCAGGTCGTTGATGAACAGCGAGTACGTCTCGTGCGGCACCATCGTGCGGATCGGTCGTATCTCGACGGCGTCGCCGGCCTCGCGCAGGTCGACGACGAACGTGCTGATGCCGTCGGTCTTCTTCGTCACGTCGGCACGCGGCGTGGTGCGAGTGAGGATGAGCATCAGGTCGGTGTGCTCGACGCGCGACGTCCACATCTTCGCGCCGTTGATCACGTACTCGTCGCCGTCCCTGACGGCAGACGTCGTGATGCTGCTGGTGTCGGAGCCGGCGTCGGGCTCGGTCACCGCGAACGACTGGAGGCGCAGCCGGCCGGCGGCGATCTCCGGCAGCCATCGTGCCTTCTGCTCCTCGTTGCCGTGCCTGAGGATCGTGCCCATCGTGTACATCTGCGCGTGGGCCGGCAGGCCGCTGCCACCCGACCTGTTGACCGCCTCGAGGATCACCGCTGCGTCGGTGAGCGTCCCGCCGCCACCTCCGTACTCCTCGGGGATCAGGACGGCGAGGTAGCCGGCCTCGGTGAGCGCGTCGACGAACTCCGCGGGATAGGTGCGCTCCTGGTCTGCCTTGTTCCAGTACTCCTCGGGGAAGTGCGCGCACAGGTCGGCCACGCTGCGTGCGAGTGCCCGCTGTTCCTCGGTGAGGGTGAAGTCCATCGACGCTCCTGCTCGGTCGGTTGCCGTCCTGACGGTCAGTCCACGCGGGTCATGCCGCCGTTCACGCTGAGCACCTGTCCGGTGATGTACGCGGTGTCGGGGCGGGTGAAGAACTCCACCGCCGCCGCGACGTCCGCCGGCTCGCCCAACCTGCGCATCGGGTTGGCGCGCCGCCGCTTCTCGATCTGGTCGTCGGTGAGCATCTGGCGCAGCAGCGGGGTGTCGGTCGTGCCGGGGGAGACGACGTTGACCGTCACGCCGCGGCGGGACACCTCGACGGCGAGCGACTTGGCGAACGCGATTTGCGCGGCCTTCGCGCCGGCGTATACGGCCTCTCCCCGCACGCCGATGCGTGCGGCGTCGGAGGCGACGACGACCACGCGTCCGTCGTGGGCGTCGACCATCGCGGGGACGAACGCGCGCGCGACGTTGAGGAGTCCGGCGTAGTTGACCGCGATGACGCGCTCGTCCGCCTCGGCCGTGGAGTCGAGGAAGTCGCCGTGCGGCGACCAGCCGGCGCAGTGCACGAGCGAGGTGACGGCGCCGTACGTCCCCGCCACCTCGGCGGCAACGTCGCCGACGGCCGCCGTGCTCGTCACGTCGCACCGGTAGGACGACTCGAACGGCGAGCCGTCCGGCTCCTCCGCGAGGTCGAGTCCCAGGACCCGGTGCCCACCGGCCCGCAGGGCATGACCGATGGCGAGGCCGATGCCGCTCGCCGACCCGGTGACGAGGCTGAGCGGTGCTGACGACGTGGTCATGCCGTGCCTCCTAGGTGAACGCCGAGACGCCGAGCAGCTCGCGGCCGATGATGAGCTGCTGGATCTGGCTGGTGCCGTCGGGGAAGGTGAGCATGCGCGCGTCGCGCAGCCACTCGTCGAACGGCAGCTCGCGGCTGACGCCGTAGCTGCCGGCGACCTGCTGCGCCTTGAGGATCGCCTGGATCGCGGTCTCGGTGGCGAACAGCTTGGCCATCGACGACGAGAGCACGGCGGGCCGGCCGGCGTCGAGGTCGGCGAGCGCCCGGCGGCAGAGCAGCCGCGCGGCCTCGACGGACGTGGCCGCGTCGGCGATGAGCGCCTGGACGAGCTGGAAGCGGGCGATCGCCCGGCCGAACTGCTCGCGGGTGCGGGCGTACGCGATCGCGTAGTCGACCGCGGACCTGGCGAGGGCGCATGCGAGGAGACCCATCGAGACGCGGTTGAGCGTCCACGAGTCCGTCATCTTCGTGCTGGTCGACGCGCTGGTGAGGACGTGGTTCGCCGGGACCGTCGCGTCGACGGTGACCGAGCAGAGGTGGCCGCGCGTCAGCCCGCTCATCGGCAGGTCGGCGGCGGTCACCGGCGTCGCGCGGGTGTCGACGAGGACCCGCGCGGTGGAGTCGGACCCGGCGTCCCTGGCCAGCACCACGAGCAGGTCGGCGACCGTGCCGTTGGTCGTCCACAGCTTGCCGGCCCGCAGCCGGCAGCCGTCGCCGCTCCGCTCGATCGTGGCCGTGACCGCGTTCGACGCGGAGCCGACGTCGGGCTCGCTGATGGCCGATCCGGCGACGAGGTCGCCGGCGAGCAGCCCGGGCAGGTAGGCCTCGCGCACGGCGTCGTCGGCGCCGGCCACGAGCCGGAAGATCGTCGCCTCCTGGGCGATGCACGCGACGCCGAGGAACGCCGGCAGCGCCTCGGTGACGAGGCCACTCAGCACGTGCGTCAGGCCGCTGCCGCCCCACCGCTCGGGCACGCGGACGCCGAAATACCCGGTCGTGGCGACGTCGCGCAGGCAGGCGACGAGCACGTCCTTCGACACGGGCTCGGGCGGGAGGCCGTCGAGACGGGGCGCGATCCGTCGCCTGACCATGTCGGTGACCGACTCTGCCAGGAGGCGTGCGGTCTCGTCGGTCTCCATCGCCGGTCACGCCTCCGTTCGCGGCTCGGCGCCGGACGCGAGGGCGGCGTTGACCGCGGGCATGACCTCGGTCGCGAGCAGCTCGAGGGAGTCGAGGATCCTGCGGTGCTCCATGCCGAGCCACTGGGTCCTGGCGAGCAGCAGGTTGACGTCCGACGCGGTCACGAACGCCGTGAGCTGCTCGGCGACCGACTGCGGGTCGCCGACGACGGCGCGTTCGGCCGCCTGCGCGTAGTCGACCGTGCCCTTGTGCTGCCGCAGCACGTCGGAGAACAGGCCCCAGTCGTCGAACATCGCGTAGCTGGACGTGAGGTACGGCCCGACCTCACGTACGGCCTCCTCGTGCGTACGGCCGACGTAGATGTTGCGCAGGCCCGGCCGGGTCGCGGGCAGCGGCCGGCCGCCGTCGCGGAGGAAGGACCGGTATCGCTCCGCCTGCTTCACCACACCCTCGTTCGGCAGGTGCGAGGTCGCGATCCACGCGTCGCCGATCCGCGCGGCCCTGCGCAGCGCCGGCTCCGAGCTTGCGCCGATCCAGATCGGCGGGCCGCCCGGCTGCACAGGGCGGAGGCTGAGCGTGACGTCGTCGAACGCGTACCTGTGACCGGCGTGGCTCACCGGCCCCTCGGACCCCCAGAGCAGGCGCAGGATCTCGACCGCCTCGTCGACGGCGGCACCCCGCCTGGCCAGCGGGACCGAGAGCGAGGCGAACTCCCCGGCGTTCCACCCCGCGCTGAGGCCGAGCGCGAACCGGCCGCCGGTGAGGCCGTCGAGGAACGCGGCCTGCTCGGCGAGCAGGACGGGGTTGTGCAGGGGCGCGGCGAGCACGCCGGTGCCGAACAGCATGCCCTCGCCGTCTCCGCAGATGCGGCAGAGCAGCGGGACCGGCGGCAGCCACACCGACTCGGCGCGGGACAGGTGCTCGCCGACGACGACTGCGGACAGCCCGAGGTCGCGGCAGTGCCGGACCGTCTCGCGTTGCTCCTCGACGGCGCGGTGCACGTCGACGCCGGGTTCGTACTCCGGGTTGAGGAAGTAGCCGAGCTCGACCATCAGCGGCCCTGCCACCGGGGCTCCCGCTTCTCGACGTACGCGTTGACGCCCTCGACGCGGTCCTCGGAGGTGTACGGGTTCGGGCCGACGTTGAGGCGCAGTCCGGCCGACACCGGCAGGCCCCAGGACTTCGTGCTCATCTCGGCGTACCTGCGCAGGCTGAGCGGCGCGTTGCGCGCGATCGAGGTGGCGAGCTCCATCGCCGCGTCGAGCAGGCGGTCCTTCGGGTGCACGGCGTTGAGCAGGCCCCAGCGCAACGCCTCGTCGCACTCCATCCGGCGACCGGTGTAGAGCAGCTCGAGTGCGACCGCGCGTGGCAGCAGCTGGGGGAGCACCACGCTGGCGAAGTTCGCGCCCATGCCGCGCCTGACCTCCGACAGCTGGAGGAACGCGTGGTCGGCGGCGACCCGCAGGTCACAGGCGAGGGCCAGCTCGAACCCGCCGCCGACCGCGGCGCCGTTGAGCGCCGCGATCACCGGCTTGTAGGTCTCGAGGACCGTCTCGTGCAGGTTGCGCTCGGCCGCGACCATGGGCTGGCTGATGCCGGCGTGCTGCTTGGCCCTGTCGTCGAGCTCCCGCAGGTCGCGTCCCGCGCAGAACGCGCGGTCGCCCGACGCGGTCAGCAGCACCACCGACACGGCGGGGTCGAGGTTCGCCTCGGCGAAGATCTCGACGAGCAGGGCGGTCGCCTCGTCGTCGAGCGCGTTGCGTCGCTCGGGCCGGTCGATCGTGACCACGCGGACCGCGTCCACGGTCTCCACCTGGACGGGAGTAGCCATCCGCACCTCCGAATATCTGATATCAGATCAGAGCACTAGGCCCGTGCGGGCGTCAAGGAGGTGTTCGTCAGGTGGGACGCGGGCTACCAGCCGCGGGCACGCCACTCGCCGAGATGCGGGCGCTCGGCGCCGAGCGTGGTGTCCTTGCCATGGCCCGGGTAGACCCACGTGTCGTCGGGCAACGCGCCGAAGACCTTCCGCTCGAGGTCGTTCATCAGCGACGTGAAGGCTGCCGGCGTCGTGGTCCTCCCCGGCCCGCCGGGGAACAGCGAGTCACCGGTGAACAGGTGCGGGTGACCGTGCGGGTCGTCGTACAGCAGCGCGACGCTGCCCGGCGTGTGGCCGACGAGGTGGATGACCCGCAGGCGCTGCTCGCCGAACGCGACCTGGTCGCCGTCGGCGAGCTCCTGGTCCGGCGTGACGGGCACGGCGTCGCTGTCGTCGCGACCGGCCGCCGTCCACGGGGTCTTCTCCCGGTCGAGCGCCTCGAGCGCGCGGTGGTGGTCCCAGTGCTGGTGCGTCGTCACGATGACGTCGAGACGCCCGTCGGCCGACCCCTCCTCGACGAAGGCGGACAGCCGCTTCGGGTTGTCGGCCGCGTCGACGAGCAGCTGGGCACCCGTGGCACGGTCGGTGAGCAGGTACGCGTTGTTGTCCATCGTGCCGACGCTCGTCTTGCGGATGACGATGTCGGTCAGCTCACGCACGTCCGACGGTCCTTCGGGCTCCACGTCACCGGTGTACGTCATCGTCCGACACTAGTCGATCGCCTTGCACAGGAACCACTCGACGATGGCGTTGAAGTCCCGCGGCTGGTCGAGCCAGAGGAAGTGGTTCGCGTGGTCGAAGACGTGGAACTGCGCGCCGGGGATCTTCTTGTACAGCTCGTAACCGCGGTCCACGCCCTTGTTGGACTGCTTGCCCCACAGCACGAGGGTCGGGACGCTCAGCTTCTGGATCTCCTCGCTGATGTGGACACCGTTGACGGTGTACATCTCGTGCTTCTCGACCCAGGCCTGGGTGGTGTCGGCCCAGAACTCCCTCGCCCGCGTCAGGTGGATGTCGCTCCATCGCTTGGCGAGCTCGACGAGACGGTCGAGGAACTCGTCGGTGAGGGCGGCCTCGTCGTAGACGAACGCAAGCTCGTACTCGCGGATCTGCTCCTTCGTGCGGAACTCCTGCTTCGGCACCATCGTGCCGGCTTCGAAGAGGTCGTCGAAGTAGGGCAGATGGCGGGCTGGTGGCGCCGCCGTGCTGCCGCTGTCGATCAGGACGAGCCTCGACACGAGGTCCGGTCGTACCAGGCTGACGTAGGTGGCGATCCAGCCACCCTCGGACTGGCCGACGAGGTGGACGGGCCCCACGTCGATCGTCTCGAGGAATCCGATGACGTGCTCGGCCCTGACTCGCGTGTGCTTCAGATCCTTGGCCGCTCGCGGCGCGTCGGTGTGCCCGAAGCCGATCTCGTCGACGGCGAAGACGTGGAAGCGCTCGCTCAGCGGGATGATCGTGGGATACCAGCGGTCGACGCCCATGCCGAAGTTCGACGATCCGTGCACCAGTACCAGCGGTGGGGCGTCCTGCGCTCCGGCCTCCAGGTAGTGCGTGCGGTATCCGTCGACCGCCGTGAACCTGCTCGCGACCCTGTCGGGATGACTGTAGATCGTTTCGACGCCCTGAACCATGGCACTACCACCGTTCTCTAGGTGCTGGGAAATGCCGTCAATGACTCGTGGGGGAACTCGACGAAGACCGGTGAGTCCGTCGCCGGGATGTCGTCACCGGCCGAGGTTCGGCGGACCCGGAGCGAGTGGTCGCCCGCGACCATCCGGTAGACGATGTCGCCGCCCATGAACATGCGCTCGAGTACGGTCGCCTCGAATCGGTTGGGTCCGGGTGCATCCGACCATCGCACCGCTTCCAGCCGGATGCCGAGAACGACGGCAGCCTGCGGGTCCACACCTGGGTCGCGCCTGGCGGTGAACGTTCCCAGCGGCGTCTCGACCTCGCACGACCGGTCGTCGCAGCTGCGGACCTTGCCGTCGATCCGGTTCAGCTCACCGAGGAAACCCGCGACGAAGAGGTCTGCCGGCTCCCGGTACAGGTCCGACGGCGTGCCCTGTTGCAGGACCCGGCCCGCGTTCATCACGCAGGCGACGTCGGCCATCACCATGGCGTCCGCCTGGTCGTGGGTGACGTAGACCGCGGTGATGCCGAGGCGCCTGGTGAGACTCTTGATCTCGATCCGCAGCTCGGCCCGCAGTTGCACGTCGAGGTTCGACAGCGGCTCGTCCATCAGGAGCACCGCAGGTTCGAGTGCGAGCGCGCGGGCGAGCGCCACCCGCTGTTGCTGACCGCCGGAGAGCGCCTGCACCGGGCGCCGTGCCATCGGCGACAGGTGGAGCAGGTCGAGCACGCCCTTCACCCGATCGGCGACCTGGTCCTTCGGGACGCCGCGGGCGCCGTGCCGCAGCGGCAGCGAGACGTTCTTGGTCACGTCCATCGTGGGCCACAGGGCGTACGACTGGAAGACCATGCCGATCGGCCGGCGCTCAGCGGGGACGAACGTGTGGTCGTCGCTGGACATCACCGTCCAGCCGTCGACGAGGATCGTTCCTCTGTCCGGCGTCTCCAGGCCGGCCAGGCACCTGAGCATCGTGGTCTTGCCCGAGCCCGATGGTCCGAGCAGGACGTAGAACTGGCCGGAGTCGACGTCGATGGTCACCTCGTCGAGCGCGAGCGTGTCGTCGCCCTTGGTTCGGTAGGTCTTGCTGAGACCGCGCGCACTGATCACCCTGCCAACTCCCCTCCGCCGCCGACCTCGCCGGAACGCTTGGCTCGTCGGCGGATGACCAGTTGGCCCAACCCGACGAGGAGCAGGATCGTGACGAGCAGCAGGACACCGAGTGCCGCCGCCACGCCGGTCGATCCCGCCACGTCGAAGCCGAAGATCGACGTCGCGATCACCTGGGTGTCGTCCTTCATCAGGAGGACCGGAATGCTGAGCTCGCGCAGTGCCAGGAGCGCGATCCAGTACCAGGAGAACCCGATGGCGGGAAGGACCAGGGGGACGACGATCGAGACGAAGGACCGCCCGAGGCTGAGGCCGGACGTCGCCGCGGACTCCTCGAGCTCCTTCCCGATCTGGAGCATCGCGCTGTTGAGCGACCGGCTCGCCCAGGTGATGTACCTGGCGCCCATCGCGATGACGACGAGCCAGATGCTCCCGTAGATGGGCAACCACCGGTAGACGGCAAGGCCCGCATAGAGGAACGCGAGGGCACCGACGATCGCCGGGGTCCCGATCGCCGCCATGATCAGGAGGTCGATCACGCGCCGCCCCGGCTTGCGTGTCCGCATGACGTACCACGAGGTGCAGAGCGCGAGGAGGACCGACACCGTGGGAACGCTGATCACGAGGGTGACCGTCGTCTGCAGGAGCGCCGGCAGTTCCTGGATCGCGACGCGGTAGGAGTCGAGGTTCATCGCGGCCAGTGCGGCGCGCGACGGTGCCTGGAGGTACGGCAGCAGAGAGGTCCACGCCAGGCTGAGGATCGGTGCGACCAGGCTCACCGTCGCCAGGACGGCCAGGCAGGTCCACGCCACGGCCGACTGGCGGCGGGACAGCGAGATCCGGTGCTGCGCGCCCCGCTTGCCGGCGAGCACGGCGTACCGCTCCCCGCTCCCGATCAGCTTGAAGTACACGAACACGAGGATCACGGCGACGAGAGTGAAGATCAGTCCGACGGCTGAGGCGGCGCCGTACTCGGGGACGCTGTTCGCCGGGTTGAGCAACTCGTAGATCCAGGTGGAGAAGACGAGGATCCCCCGGGGAAGTCCCAGCAATGCGGCGTAGTCGAACATCTCCATGGACACCACGAAGTAGTAGATGGTCGTCCCGAGGATGGCCGGTGCGACGACGGGGAGCACCACCTTCCGCAGGGTTGCGCCCTGTGACAGACCACTGGTGACCGCCGCCTCCTCGAGCGCGGAGTCGATGGCGCGGAAGGTGGGCGCCATCATGAAGAACGCGGCTCCGGCAAGGCTGATCCCTTGGAGCAGCGCGATCCACCACATGCTGTAGATGTTGACCGGGCCGGACTCCCAGGCGTAGAGGCCGCGCAGGGTGAGGTTGATGACGCCGTTGGTGGGATTGAGCATGAACTGGTACGCCAACGCGACGAGAAAGCCCGGCACAGCCACGTTGGCGGTGAACAGCAGCAGGATGAACCGGTTGCCGCGGAAGTCGGTTCGCGTGTAGACCCACGCGGCGGGCACGCTGATCGCCAGCATCACGACGAGCGTGCCGAGCGAGATACGCAGGGTGTTGAGCGCGGTCCTGACGAACGTCGGATCGGTGAGGATCCGGCGGTAGTGGTCGAGGGTGTATCCCTCTCCGGTCATGAGGGATCCACGGTGGAACGACCCTGCGATCAGAATCACGAACTTCAGCAGGATCAGCGCGAGCGCGACCAGGACGACCACGAGGACGCCGACGAGGATCCAGTCGCGTCTGCCGGACCGGGCGAATCCCGGGCGCGCCCGCGGCGCGCGCTCGCGAGCGTCGCGGGCCGGTGCGGCGTCGAGTGGTTCGGTCGTCCTGGTCATCGAAGCCCGAGCCCTTCGTGCGGTGGGTCGAGGAACCTGCGTGACCGGCTACTGCTTCAGCAGCTTCTGGAACTCTTCCTCGAGCTTCACGGCGTCGTTGACCTGCCAGTCGTAGGGCGGGATCGTGCCGCGTCCCTCGCCGTAGAGATCCCAGGACGCGCTGCCCTCGACGTCACCGCGCGAATAGCCCATGACCTCGAACATGACCTTCTGCCCGGCCCGCGTCTGGGAGAGGAAGTAGACGAGCGCGGCCGCGGCGTTCGGGTGGGGTGCGTCCTTCAGCAGGGCCACGTTGTTGGGGATTGGGACGTTCTTCGCGTCGAGCTGAAGGTAGTCCAGCGGTTCCTTGCGCGCGATGTTCCGCTCGATGGGGGCGGCGATGCCGATGGAGTACTGACCGTTGGACACCGCCGCGGGGATCGCGGTGATCGTCGACAGGGTCGCCATCTGCTGCTTCTGCACGAGGTCGCGCAACAGCTTGCGCGTCCGCTCCTCGCCCAGCGAGTAGCTGATCGTGCTCCAGATCGACGGTGTGGTCGCCGTGACGCTCTTGCCCTTCCACTTCGGATCGAGCAGGTCGTCCCAGGTCTTCGGCCGGTCTGCCTCGCTGACCAGCTTCGTGTTGTAGAACGGCGTACGCACCTGGTCGAACAGGTACACCGCCTGCGGCATGTCGGCCGACACGTAGTCGCGCGGGATGCCGACGTCCTTCCAGTCCGTCTGGGTGAGGTTCTTCGAGTCACGGAGCACCCTGAGGGTGCTGTAGCCCGCGTTGACGAGGTCGATCGTCGGGGGGACTCCCGCGGCGCTCTCCTCGACGAGCTTGCTGAACTCCGCGGAGATGGCGCCCCTCCCGTTGAGGGTGACCTCGAGGGGGAACCCGTACTCCTTCTCGAACGCCTCGCCGACCTTCTTCTGCTGCTCGGCCGTGTACTTCTGCGATCCGATGAACCAGGTGACCTTTCCTTCCTTCTTCGCGGCGGCGAGGACCTTCTTGATTCCACCGGTGGCGGGGCCGGAGCCGCCGCCTTCGTCGGCTCCCGAGCCGCCTCCGCCGCAGGCGGCGAGACAGACGCTGAGCGCGGACACCGTGCCGGCCATCGCCAGCGCCCGAACGAGACCGCTTGTGCGCATCATGAGTTCGCACCTCCTCAGGCGGGGACGACGTTGACCTGGTTGGCGAGCCGGTTCAGGACCAACGGCTCGCCGTCGGTCGCCACGACCGTGCCGCCGATGTTGATCCTGGCGCTGCCGAACAGGGCGTTCGGCTCGAAGGCGAAGCACATGCCCGGCCTGATGGTGAGCCCGGCGTGGGCGTCGGACATCCGCACACCGGTGACGTTCCTGTACCGGTCGATGCCCGGCAGGTGATCCTCGATGCCGATCGCCGCGTTGCCCGTGTAGTAGAGGGGATTGACGGTGTGGATCATCGGCGTGATGCTCCACGCGCCCTCCGTCTCCCTGATCGGACGCTCCATGGCGTCCACCAGCTGTCCGAAGGTCGCGCCAGCGGTGCGCAGGACGTCAAGACCCGCCGCACTCGAAGCGAGGCAGAGCTCCTCGAGGCGCTTGTGCTCGGGCGAGAGCTCACCGACGGCGATGCTCATCTGCTGTTGGGTCTCGATCATCCCGATGACCGGGAAGAGCTCGGCCATCACGACGTCGCCCACCTGGACGACGTAGGGCTCCTGGGACCGGTAGAGGTAGTTGGGTGGGCCCCAGGCCGGATTCCTGCTGCCGCACTGAAGGATCGTGGTGCGCATCGCGAGATAGCCGCCCTCCCGAAGGATGGCGGCGTTCGCCGCGGCGTAGATCTCGTGCTCACCCACGCCGGGTCGCGTGACGTCCATCATCGCCTGGCTGGCGATCTCACCGACCTCCGCGGAGCGCCTGACGAGTGCGAGCTCCTCGTCGCTCTTCATCGCCAGGAGGGGATAGAGATCCTCCTCCATGCTGTGGAACTCGACGTCGGGGAGCGCCGTGACGATCCCGTGCCACCTCTTGTAGGGGACCCGTCCGTCCGCCTCCTTGTTGTTCGCCGCGCCGACGCCGAGCACGCCGAGCCGGCCCTTGGCGAGGTGCTTCTCCTTGAGGACCTCGACGATGGCGGCGCCCCCCATGCCGCGTCGCATGTCGGTCACCCAGGAGTCCTCACCGCGCTCCGTGGCGAGGATGTGTGCGGCGATGACCTGGGTCGACCAGACCAGGCACGTCATCTCCCCGTCCCTGGGGAAGACGACCACGCTGCCTGTCCTGTCGTTGGTCAGCCAGTTGTCGATCGGGTTCCTGTCGTCGCCGAACACCAGGAGCCCGTCCAGGTCGAGGCGCCCGAGCAGGTCACGCACGAGGGTGTGGCGGCGCTCTCGCTCAGCGGGGGAGAGCCCGGGGAAACGGGGGGAGGAATGAACGGTCATGTGCCAACTCCTGACATGGCCCAAGGTCTGGATAAGTTACCTCTGTCAAGGAGATACCGTCAAGACACTGTCTCACCAGCAACGGGGCGTGCAGGGGCGGCGCCGGGCGCGCACGGCTCATGACGGTGGACGTGCCCTGCGGTGGTGGTCGGTCAGATCCAGCCGGGGATGGCGGGGAGGTCGCCCGGGGGGTCGACGGTGAGGTCGGTGCCGGGGGACCGACCGGTGAGCCAGGCGGCGAGGGCCGTCGGCGAGCCGGAGACCACGGGGCGCGGTGCGTCGGCGGGAGGCGCCGACCGGTCGGTGCGGTGCACGGTCAGGGACCGGCCGCCGAGGCGGTCGGGCAGCCCGGCGCCGACCTCGTCGAGGAGACGGTCGGTGAACGGCTGCGACCAGTCGGCGTGGTCGTAGCCCGCGCCGAGGTCGAGGTGGTGCACCTCGACCTCGACGAGCCGCTTCCACGGCACGTCGGACGTCGGGAGCTGCCGGCGGCCGCGGAGCTCGACGACGACGTCCCAGCCCTCGTCGGGGACGGCGTCGAGGGCCTCGGCGAAGCGTTCGGCCGAGGCGCGGACGTCGGCGAGGAGCTGCTCGGCCGACCGCGCGGCACCGGCCTCGATATCACGGTCCCTGGCCTCGTTGCTCTCGTACATCGGCACCCGCTGGCCGTGGCACCAGCCGAGCAGGTTGACCAGGCCGTCGGCGTTCCTGGCGAGATGGGTGAGGACGTGCCCGCGGCTCCAGTCGGGCAGCCGTGACGGCGCACGCACGTCGGTGTCGTCGAGCGCGGTGACGGTCTCGATCAGGCGGCGCGTAGCGGCTTCGACGTCCCGTGCCAGGTCGCGCGGCTCAATTCCCATACGATGACCGTATCGACAGTTGCCATCCGCACTGTGAGGGACATCCATGACGGATCTGGTCAGCCTGCTCGAAGCACGTCTCGGCGCAGCCTTCGCGGCGATCGCCGGTGAGCCGGTGGACCCAGCCGTCCGACGTTCCGACCGCGCCGACTTCCAGGCCGACGGCGCGCTCGCGCTGGCGAAGCCGCTGCGGCGCAGCCCGCGCGACATCGCCGCCGACATCGTCGCCAAGGCCGAGCTCGACGACCTCTGCGAGCGGGTCGAGGTCGCGGGTCCCGGCTTCATCAACCTCACCGTCAGCTCCGGGGCCGTGTCGCGGCTGGTAGCGGAGATGGCCGCCGACCCGCGCGAGGGCGTCCCGTTCGCGGAGAGCCAGGAGAAGGTCGTGATCGACTACTCCTCGCCCAACGTGGCGAAGGAGATGCACGTCGGCCACCTGCGGTCGACCGTGATCGGCGACGCGGCCGCACGCACCCTCGAGTGGCTCGGTCACGCCGTCGTACGGCAGAACCATGTCGGCGACTGGGGCACGCCGTTCGGCATGCTCATCGAGCACCTGGTCGACCTCGGCGAAGACGAGGCCGCGCAGGAGCTCTCACTCGGCGAGCTCGGCGTCTTCTACCAGGCGGCACGGGTGAAGTTCGACGGCGACCCGGCGTTCCAGGACCGGTCGCGGCGGCGGGTCGTGATGCTGCAGGGCGGCGACGCCGAGACGCTGCGGCTGTGGCGGGTGCTCGTCGACCAGTCCGCCAGGTACTTCCAGCAGGTGTACGACCGCATGGAGGTCACGCTGACCCGAGACGACCTCGCGGGGGAGAGCAGCTACAACGACCAGCTGGACGACGTCGTCGCCGAGCTCGACCGCCTCGGCCTGCTGCGGGAGAGCGACGGCGCGCGCTGCGTGTTCCCCGAGGGCTTCACCGGGCGCGACGGCGGGCCGCTGCCGGTCATCGTGGTCAAGAGCGACGGCGGCTACGGCTACAGCGCCACCGACCTGGCCGCGATCAGGCACTGGATCCGCGAGGTCGGTGCGAGCCGCATCCTGTACGTCGTGGGCAGCCCGCAGTCTCACCACTTCGCGATGCTGTTCCAGGTCGCCAGGGAGGCCGGCTGGCTGACGGACGCCGAGCACGCGGAGCACGTCGGGTTCGGCTCGATCCTCGGCCCCGACCACAAGATGCTGCGCACCAGGGCGGGTGACAACGTCAAGCTCGGCGACCTCCTCGATGACGCGGTCGCGCGGGCGACCGCCGCCGTGGCGGAGAAGAACGCCGACCTCGCCGGCGAGGAGCGGACGAGGGTCGCGCGCGCGGTCGGCATCGGCGCACTGAAGTACGCCGACCTGTCGAACGACCGGATCAAGGACTACGTGTTCGACTGGGACCGCATGCTGTCGTTCGACGGCAACACGTCCCCGTACCTCCAGTACGCGCACGCCAGGATCCGGTCGATCTTCCGGCGCGGCGACTACCGTCCAGAGGATCTGCACAACGTGTCGCTCTCGTTGCGGCAGCAGCAGGAGCGCGCCCTCGGCATCCACCTGCTCGGGTTCGCCCGCGTGGTGGAGCGATCGGCGGGCGCCGTGGAGTTCCACCGGCTGTGCGGCTACCTGTACGAGCTCGCCGCCGCGTTCACCAGGTTCTACGAGCACTGTCCCGTTCTCAAGGCGGACGACGAGGAGACGCGCCTGAGCAGGCTCCGGCTGTGCGACCTCACCGCGCGGGTCCTCGCTCGCGGGCTCGGCCTGCTCGGCATCACCGCCCCGGACCGGATGTAGCCGACGGCGGCGCCCGACGTGGGACGAACGCCGCGCCGCGCAGTGCGTTCGTTCGATCACCTGCTGTGATGCGGGTCATCGTTACTCATTCGATACTGGTTCTCGCTTGCGAACGTCCCGCCCCCTGATAATCCTTTTCCGATCGGGCCCAATGCCCTGACATGGATTTTCAGGTGAGGGGAGACCGGTGGAGGCGATCGCACGCGATGTGGTGGCAGCAGCGCCGATCGGCGTCCGGGAGCGCATCCTCGCGAAGACCTCGCAGATGTCCGCTGCCATGACCAAGGTCGCCGACGTACTGCTGCGCAACCCCGCGGGTCCGCTCGAGCTCTCCATCACCGAGCTCGCCGAGGAGGCGCGGGTCTCCCCGGCCACGGTCACCAGGTTCTGCCGGACGCTCGGATACTCCGGGTACGTCTCGTTCCGGGTCGGCGTCGCGTCCGACATCGGGCGCGGTGACGCCCAGGAGTCCTGGCGAGCGGACATCGGCCGGGCGTTCAACCCGGACGACAAGCCGGCCGAGGTGATGCGCTCGCTGTTGCGCGCGCACGCGGTGTCGCTCAGCGCGACGGCGGACCAGATCGACCTCGACCAGGTCCACGACCTGGCCAGGCGCATCGCGAGCTGCCGGCACCTGGACATCTACGGCATCGGCGGCAGCGGCGGGATGGCCGAGGAGCTCGCCGCGCGCATGTACCGGATCGGCATCGACGCCCACGCCTGGCAGGAGGTGCACGCCGCCCTGACCAGCGCCGCCCTGCAGGACGAGCGGTGCGTCGCCCTGGCCGTCTCCAACACCGGGCGCACCGAGGAGACGATCCAAATGCTCGCGCAGGCGCGCTCGTCCGGCGCGTACACGGTCGCGCTCACCAGCAGCGCCTCCTCGCCGTTGGCGGCCATCGCGGACGTCCACGTGACGACGTTCGCGCCCGACGGCTACCTGCAGCCGGACGACCTGTCCGCGAAGCACGCGCAACTGTTCGTGCTCGACCTGCTCTACCTGCTGATCGCCCAGCAGAACTTCAGCCAGACGATTACGATGCTCGCCGCGTCGGCGATGGCCGTGTCCGATCACCGGCGGACCGTCGGCCAACCGCGGCGAGGGTCGCACGCCAACCGCTCCGGCAGGGGACCCTGACGCCCGACCATCCTGGCGCCGTCGCTCCAGGGACACCGAAACCCGACCACACACGACACGGAAGGTCACACCAGACGATGGACATGAACACCAGGTCGATGACTCGGCGGCGCCTTCTCCAGGGTTCGCTCGCCGCGGCAGGTCTCGCTTCGTTCGGCGGGGCGCTGTCCGCCTGCGCGACGGGCGGCGGCGACTCGGGATCCGACAAGGAGACGGGAGACACGTCGTCGAACAACCCGTTCGGCGTCGCGGAGAGCTCCGCCATCGAGGCGGTCATCTTCAACGGCGGCTACGCGTACGACTACGTGACGTTCGCCTCCGACCTCGTCGACAAGAAGTTCAAGACCAAGTCGAAGATCACCGCGGCGACGCAGATCGCCCAGCAGCTCCAGCCGCGCTTCGTCGGCGGCACGCCGCCCGACCTGGTCGACAACTCCGGCGCCAACCAGATCGGCTTCAACACCATCCTCGACAGCCTGGAGAAGCTCGACGAGGTCTTCGAGGCGAACAACTACGAGGGCAAGAAGATCGCCGACACGTTGTACCCCAACGTGAAGCAGCCCGGCACCTTCGACGACAAGTTCATCGCGATCAACTACGTCATGACGGTCTACGGCGTCTGGTACTCGAAGACGCTGTTCGAGGAGAACAGCTGGACCCCGCCGAAGACCTGGGACGAGGCGATCGACCTGGGTGCGAAGGCGAAGGCCAAGGACAAGTACCTGTTCGTGTGGGGCAAGGAGGCCGCGACCTACTACCTGACCCTCGCCGTGGACTCGGCGATCAAGGAGGGCGGCCCCGAGGTCAGGCTCGCCCTGGAGAACCTCGAGCCCAAGTGCTGGTCGCACCCGCAGATCCAGGGTGTGTTCAAGGCGATGGAGACCTGCGTCAAGCAGGGCTACTTCATCCCCGGTGGCGCGGGCACCCAGTTCACCGCCGCCCAGGCGAAGTGGAGCAAGGACCAACAGGCGATCCTGTACCCGTCCGGTGGCTGGATCGAGAACGAGATGAAGAAGGCCACCAAGAAGGGCTTCGAGATGAGCGGCTTCCCCGAGATGACGCTCACCGACAGCCCGCAGATGCCGTACGACTCGCTGCGCAGCGCGGCGGGTGAGCCGTTCATCGTGCCGACCAAGGGCAAGAACCCCGCCGGCGGCAAGGAGATCCTGCGGGCGATGCTGTCCGAGGACGCGGCGACGAACTTCAGCAAGACCAGGCTCGCGCCGACCATCGTCAAGGGTCTGGTGCCCGCCGACGGCTTCGGTTCCACCGCGCTGGCCGCGCAGACCAGCATGCTCGACGCCGCGAAGGCGAACGTCTTCAACTACCAGTTCGTCGTCTACTACGGGATGAACCAGGACCAGCTGGTCGTGTGGAACTCGTTCCTCTCCGGCAAGATCGACGCGAGCCGGCTGACCAAGGGACTGCAGGAGATCACCGACAAGATCGCGAAGGACGACTCGGTCAAGAAGATCAAGGTGACTGAGTGACAGTGCAGGACACGATCACCGTGGCCGGCCGGCCGTCGCGGCCGGCCGGCCCCGGGCGCAGAAGGCCACTCACGTTCGACCGGGTGAGCTTCTTCGCGGTGTGCCTGGGCCTCCCGCTGCTGATCTTCGTGGTCTTCGTGATCTCGCCGTTCGCCCAGGCGTTGTACTACTCGGTCACCGACTGGAGCGGGTTCAGCGCGTCGATGAACTTCGTCGGCGTCGAGAACTACGTGAAGCTCTTCCAGGACGACGTCTTCATGAAGTCGATGCGCAACAGCATCGTGCTCGGCCTCATCGTGCCGCTCGTGACGATCGTCCTGGCGCTGATCCTCGCCACGCTGGTGACGGTGGGCGGCAGCGGCACCGGTGCGGTCAGCGGTCTGAAGAACTCCAACCTCTACCGGGTGGTGTCGTTCTTCCCCTACACCGTCCCCGGCATCGTGATCGGCATCATCTGGGCGCAGATCTACGACCCGAGCCGCGGCATCCTGAACGCGGTGCTCACCAGCGTCGGGCTCGGCGGGTTCACCGACTACCCATGGCTGGGTGACGCCAGGACCGCCATGGCGGCGTCGATCTTCGTGATCGTGTGGAGCTTCGTCGGGTTCTACATGGTGCTGTTCGTGGCCGCCATCAGGGGGATCGACCCCGACCTCTTCGAGGCCGCCCGCATCGACGGTGCGGGCAGGTTCCGCATCGCCGTGTCGATCACCGTCCCGTTGATCAGGGACAACATCCAGACGGCCTACATCTATCTCGGCATGGCCGCGCTGGACTCGTTCGCCTACATGGCCGCGTTGAACGCCGGTGGCGGGCCGCAGAACTCCACGCTGGTGATGTCGCAGGAGCTGTTCGTCACCGCCTTCACCAAGGGTCAGTTCGGGTACGCGACCTCGATGGGCGTGATGCTCGCGGTCGTCACCATGGTGTTCGCGGTGCTGGTGTTCACGGTCAACCGCCTCACCGGAGGCCGGGACAAGGAGGCGCGGCGATGAGCCAGGTCACCGTGGCCGATCGACCCGGGACGAAGGCACCCGCGCCCGGCTCAGGCCGCGTCGCCGGCGACCGCTCCGCGGGCTTCGACGCGGTCGCCCACATCCTGCTGATCCTATGGTCGCTGCTCGTCGTGCTGCCGCTGTTGTGGGTGCTGGTCTCGTCGTTCAAGACGACCGACGAGGTGCTCGGCAACCCGCTGACACCGCCCGGTGGCTTCGAGTGGCAGAACTACGTCACCGCCTGGACCGACTCGGGCGTGGGCAGGTACTTCGGCAACACCGTCATCGTGGTGGGCAGTGCGCTCGTCATCGTGATGATCCTCGGCGCGATGTGCGCGTACGTGCTGGCACGGTTCAAGTTCTTCGGCAACAGGTTCATCTACTACCTCATGCTCGGCGGCCTGGCGTTCCCCGTCTTCCTCGCGATCGTGCCGCTGTTCTTCATCCTGCAGAACCTCGGCCTGCTCAACACGCTGCCGGGGCTGATCGTCACGTACGTGGCCTTCGCGCTGCCGTTCACGGTGTTCTTCCTGCACGCGTTCTTCAAGACGCTGCCGCACGACATCTACGAGGCGGCACAGGTGGACGGCGCGGGCGAGTGGCGGACCTTCTTCCAGGTGATGCTGCCGATGGCCCGTCCCGGCATGGCGTCGGTGGCGATCTTCAACTTCCTCGGCCTGTGGAACCAGTTCCTGCTGCCGATCGCCCTGAACACGAGCACCGACAACTTCGTGCTGACCCAGGGGATGGCGTCCTTCCAGTCCCAGGCCGGCTACGCCGTCGACTTCGGCGCGCTGTTCGCCGCCGTGGTGATCACGGTGGCGCCGGTGCTCGTGGTGTACATCATCTTCCAGCGCCAGCTCCGCGGCTCGGTGGTCGCAGGCGCCCTGAAGTAGCGCGCGCGACCCCCTCTTGCTGAGTTGTCAGTGCCTCAGCAGGCTATGACCTGCTGAGGCACTGACAACTCGACAGCGGCCTGTGGACGGCGGGCGCGGCGGGCGCCGATGCGGGGCAGGCTCGTGAGATGCGACACGAGGATCTCGGTGCTCTCGCGCAGCGGCAGGATGCCGTGGTGCTGCGCTCCCAGCTCGTCGGCTGCGGCGTCTCACGGGCGCACGTCGAGGCGCAGCTCGCCGCCTGGCGGTGGCAGACACTCGGGCCGCTCCTCGTGGTGATGCACAACGGGCCGCTCAGTGATCGACAGCGGCTGTGGGCGGCGGTCCTGAGCGGCGGGATTCCGGCCGCGCTGTGCGCGCGGACCGCCGCGGCGGAGGCCGGCCTCGTCGGTTGGGAGGCGGCTGTCGTCGAGATCGTCGTCCCGCGCGGAACGAGGGTCGCCAGGCCCCCTGGGATCTCGGTCAGGGTCCACGAGTCCCGGCGGTTCACCGCTTCGGACGTCCATCCGACCCGACTGCCCCCGCAGACGTGGCCGGCGCGTTCGGTGATCGACGCCGCGGTGTGGACCCGACGCCCTCGCAGCGCGTGCGGACTGGTGGCCGCCGCGGTGCAGCAGGGGGTATGCCTCCCCGAGGTTCTGACGAACGAGCTGGAGCTCGCCGGCAAGGTGCGGCATCACCGCCTGCTGCGCTCGGCCCTGGTCGACATCGGAGGTGGGGCGCAGGCGCTGTCGGAGATCGACTTCGGGCGCCTCTGTGCACGGTTCGGCTTGCCCGCGCCGGAACGGCAGGTGGTCAGGCTCGACGCGTCGGGCAGGCGGCGCTACCTCGACGCGGTGCTGCGGACGTCCACGGGTCGCTCCGTCGTGATCGAGATCGACGGAGCGGTGCATCTGCTGCCCGAGCGGTACTGGGACGATATGCAGCGTGACAACGAGCTGACCATCGCCGGCGACCGCCACCTCCGCTTCCCGACGGTGGCGCTGCACCTGGAACCGGCCAAGGTCGCTGGCCAGATTCGCCGGGCGCTGGGGCTCCCCCCGGACTTGTCAGAACCTTGGCGGGCTATAGCCCGCCAAGGTTCTGACAAGTCGGATCAGGGGGCGTCCCACCTGCACGTCTGATCGAGGTGGGTCTCCGCCGCGCCTACCGCCAGGAGGGCGGCGCCGTCGAGGCCGCCGCCCAGGGGGTTCCTCGGGGACGCCGCGGGGCAGCGCTCCGCCAGGTGCGCCAGCATCGGGGTGCGGACGACGTCGGTGGCGGTGAGGATGCTGCCCGTCCAGGTGAACGGCACCTCGCCCGGCGCGGCGCCGGGGAAGCCGCGGCGCACGGTGGCCGCCGCGGTGGCGCAGAGCTCGTCGGCGGCCCGGGCGCAAATCGCCGCGGCGACCTCGTCGCCCTCGCGGGCGCAGGCCAGCACCTCGCGGGCGAACGCGGCGACCTCGGCGACGAGGGTGGGGGAGACGAGCAGGCGGTGGACGAAGTCGCGCAGGTCGCCGTACCTGTCGACCGCCCGCGCGGTGAGCTTCGTGGCGGCGTGGCGCCCGTCGTGGCCGTCGAGCGCCGCGCGCAGTCCCTCGCGGCCGAGCCAGGAGCCGCCGCCCGTGTCGCCGAGGAGGTACCCCCAGGCGTCCACCCGGACCAGCCGGCCCGACGCGTCGATCCCCGTGCAGACGACGCCGGTGCCCGCGGCGAGGACGACGCCAGGGTGGCCGCCGAGCGCCCCGGCGTGGGTGGTGACGTCGTCGCCCGCGACGAGCACGCGCCGCGCGTCGAGGCGGGTGCCGAGGGCGACGGCGAGCTCCTGCCCTGGCCTGCTGTCGGCGGACAGCCCGGACAGCCCGCACGCGATCGTGTCGATCGGCGACGGGGCGCCGAGCTCCCGCCAGGCGCGCAGGATGACGTCGCCCTGGGCCTGCGCCGGGTCGACGCCGGCCCCCCAGGAGAACCCAGGGACGTCGACCGGCCGCTCGAGCCGCAGGCCCGCGCCGTTGCGGCGCGCGACCGCCATGCGCAGGCCGCTCTGACCCCCGTCGACCGCAAGATCCACTCCCACGTGGGAGACACTAGTGGGTGGTGACGGGTCTCGGTCCGAGCATGACTGTCGGTGGCCCTGGTTAGCATGGCCGGCGCCCCGTCCATCACGCCGTGCCCGACGAACTGAGCCGACGAACTGAGCCGGAAGACGAGCCGAGTGACCGAACGACTGATCATCCAGGGTGCCAGGGAGCACAACCTCAAGGACGTCTCCCTCGACCTGCCGCGCGACGCGCTCGTCGTGTTCACCGGGCTCTCCGGATCCGGCAAGTCCAGCCTCGCCTTCGACACGATCTTCGCGGAGGGCCAGCGGCGCTACGTCGAGTCGCTGTCGGCGTACGCCCGCCAGTTCCTCGGTCAGCTGGACAAACCGGACGTCGACTTCATCGAGGGGCTCTCCCCGGCGGTGTCGATCGACCAGAAGTCCACGTCGCGCAACCCGCGCTCGACCGTCGGCACGATCACCGAGGTGTACGACTACCTGCGGCTGCTCTACGCGCGGGTCGGCAAGCCGCACTGCCCCGTGTGCGGTCGGCCGATCGCGCGGCAGACGCCCCAGCAGATCGTCGACCGGGTGCTGGAGATGCAGGAGGGCGCCCGCTTCCAGGTCCTCGCCCCGGTCGTGCGCGAGCGCAAGGGGGAGTACGGCGAGCTCTTCCGCGAGCTGCAGACCAAGGGCTACAGCAGGGTCAGGGTCGACGGCGTCACCCACTCGTTGGAGACCCCGCCGAAGCTGAAGAAGTACGAGAAGCACACCATCGAGGTGGTCGTCGACCGGCTCGCGGTGAAGAAGTCCGGCCGGCGGCGGCTGACCGACTCCGTCGAGACCGCGCTCGGGCTGTCCGGCGGTCTCGTCACCCTCGACATGGTCGACGTGGCCGACGACGACCCGCACCGCGAGCGCACGTTCTCCGAGCACCTCGCCTGCCTCTACGACGACCTCGACTTCGAGGAGCTCGAGCCCCGGTCGTTCTCGTTCAACAGCCCGTTCGGCGCGTGCCCCGACTGCACCGGGCTCGGCACTCAGCTCGTCGTCGACCCCGAGCTGGTCATCCCCGACACCGACCAGTCGATCGCCGGCGGCGCGATCTCGCCGTGGAGCGGCGGGCACGTCAGCGAGTACTTCGTCCGGCTCCTCCAGGCCCTGGCCGACGCCATGGGCTTCCGGCTCGACACCCCGTGGCGGCGGCTGCCGGCCAAGGCGCGCAAGGCCGTCCTGCACGGCTACCCCGACCAGGTGCACGTCCGCTACCGCAACAGGTACGGGCGCGAGCGGGCGTACTACACCACGTACGAGGGTGTGCTGCCCTACCTCAAGCGCCGCCACGCCGAGGCGGAGAGCGACACCAGCAGGGAACGGTTCGAGGGCTTCATGCGCGAGGTCCCGTGCCCGTCGTGCGACGGCGCCAGGCTGAAGCCGGTCACCCTCGCCGTCACGATCGGCGACAGGTCGATCGCCGACGTGACCAGCATGGCGATCGGCGACGCCTCGGTCTTCCTCCGCGAGCTCGACCTCGGCAACCGTGACCGGCAGATCGCCGAGCAGGTGCTCAAGGAGATCAACGCGCGCCTGGGCTTCCTCGTCGACGTCGGCCTCCACTACCTCACCCTCGACCGCGCGTCCGCCACGCTCGCCGGCGGCGAGGCGCAGCGGATCAGGCTCGCCACCCAGATCGGGTCGGGCCTCGTCGGGGTGCTTTACGTCCTCGACGAGCCGTCGATCGGCCTGCACCAGCGCGACAACCACCGGCTGCTCGACACCCTCGTACGGCTGCGCGACCTCGGCAACACGCTCATCGTCGTCGAGCACGACGAAGACACCATCCGCACGGCCGACTGGGTGGTCGACATCGGTCCCGGCGCGGGCGAGCACGGCGGACAGATCGTCTACGCCGGCGACGTCAAGGGCCTGTACGGCGCGCCCGGCTCGCTGACCGGCGCCTACCTGAGCGGCGAGCGGGAGATCGAGATCCCCGGCATCCGCCGCCCGCGCAGGAGGGGCCGCGAGCTCGTCGTCAAGGGCGCGACCGAGCACAACCTGCGCGACGTCGACGTCGCGTTCCCGCTCGGCTGCTTCGTCCTCGTCACCGGGGTGTCGGGCTCGGGCAAGTCCACCCTGGTCAACGACATCCTCTACGCCTCGCTCGCCAAGCACATCTACGGTGCCAAGACGGTGCCGGGGCGGCACAAGCGGATCACCGGCACCGACCACGTCGACAAGGTGGTGCACGTCGACCAGAGCCCCATCGGCCGCACGCCGCGATCCAACCCGGCGACCTACACCGGCGTGTTCGACCACGTCCGCAAGCTGTTCGCCGCCACCGAGGAGGCGAAGGTCCGCGGCTACCTGCCCGGCAGGTTCTCGTTCAACGTCAAGGGCGGTCGGTGCGAGTCCTGCGCCGGCGACGGCACGCTCAAGATCGAGATGCAGTTCCTCCCCGACGTCTACGTGCCGTGCGAGGTGTGCCACGGTGCGCGCTACAACCGCGAGACGCTCGAGGTGCACTACAAGGGCAGGACGATCTCCGAGGTCCTGGAGATGCCGGTCGAGGAGGCGCTCGAGTTCTTCCGTCCGGTCACCGCCATCGCCAGGCACCTGCAGACCCTCAACGACGTGGGGCTCGGCTACATCAGGCTCGGCCAGCCGGCGCCCACGCTGTCCGGTGGCGAGGCACAGCGGGTGAAGCTGGGGTCCGAGCTGCAGCGCCGGTCGACGGGGCGCACGGTGTACGTGCTCGACGAGCCGACGACCGGTCTGCACTTCGAGGACATCAGCAAGCTGCTCGGCGTGCTCCAGCGCCTCGTCGACACCGGCAACACGGTGATCGTGATCGAGCACAACCTCGACGTGATCAAGTGCGCCGACTGGGTGGTCGACCTCGGCCCCGAGGGCGGGTCCGGCGGCGGCCTCGTGGTCGCCCAGGGCACACCGGAGGACATCGCGGCGAACCCGGAGAGCTACACCGGACGCTTCCTGCAGGAGGTACTCGGCGGCAGGGTCGCGATCGCGCAGTGACCCGACCGCGCATCGTCGCGGTCCACGCCGGTTTTCGGCGCGTCCGGGTGCCGGCGTACGTACGCTCCCCTGCGACGAGGGGAGTGACCATGAGCGTCATACAGCCGCCGGCCGGCCCGATCCCGGACGGCAACCCGTTCGCGACGGGTCGGCACGGACAGGTGAGCGACCTGCTCGCGCGGTATCTCGACGCCGTCGCCCGGCGGCCGGACATGCTGCGGGCCCACGCCGTCGCCACCGCGATGATGCGGCTCGGCCCCGGTGTCCGGGTGCTGGACGCGGGCTGCGGCACCGGCGCGGCGACGGCCGAGCTGGTCGCGGCGGTGCTGCCCGACGGCTCCGTCGTGGGCGTCGACGTCAGCCCCGACTTCCTCGCGGTCGCGCGGCGACGGCTCGACCCGACGCTCCCCCTGCGCTTCCAGGAGGGTGACGTCACGGCGTTGCCGTTCGCCGACGGCGAGTTCGACGTAGTGCGGGCCGAGCGGGTGCTGCAACATCTCGACGACCCGGCGTCGGCGGTCGCCGAGATGACCCGCGTGCTGGTCCCCGGTGGGCGGTTGTGCGTGCTCGACAGCGAGTGGGCGAGCCTGGCCGTCGACGTGGGCGAGGAGCACGTCGCCCTCGTCGACCGGGTGATCGGACACTTCCTCGGCGAGTCGTCCCACGCGCGGACCGGCCGGGCCCTGCGGCGCACGCTGCGCAGGGGCGGTCTGACCGACGTCGACGTGCAGGTCGTGCCGTTCACGTTCACATCGCTGGCGGACGTCGCCGGCATCTTCCCGCAGTTCGACGAGACCATCCCCGCCGAGGCGCGGCTGGTACCGGTCGCCGACCGCGACGCCTGGTTCGCGGCGCTGCACACGGCGGACGCCGCCGGGGAGCTGTGGGTGTGCGCCCTCTCGTACGTCGCCTGCGGGTCCACGCCGGCCTGACCGGCCCCCGGGTCCGTCGGCGTGTCGTTGGCTGTGACTAGGGTGAAGGCGTGGCAGATCCCGCGTCGTACCGTCCCGAACCCGGCGCGGTTCCGGACTCTCCCGGGGTCTACCGGTTCCGCGACGCCCACGGCCGGGTGATCTACGTCGGCAAGGCCAAGGGCCTCCGGTCGCGGCTCAACTCCTACTTCGCCGACGTCCTGCTGCACCCGCGTACGCACCAGATGGTGCGCACCGCCGCGTCGGTCGACTGGGTGGTCGTCAACACCGAGGTCGAGGCGCTCCAGCTGGAGTACTCCTGGATCAAGGAGTACGACCCCCGCTTCAACGTGAAGTACCGCGACGACAAGAGCTACCCGTTCCTCGCCGTGACCCTGCACGAGGAGTACCCGCGGCTCCAGGTCTACCGGGGAGCCAAGCGCAAGGGCGTCAGGTACTTCGGCCCCTACTCCCATGCCTGGGCGATCCGCGAGACGCTCGACCTGATGCTGCGCGTCTTCCCCGCCCGCACGTGCTCGGCGGGGGTCTTCCGCCGTTCGCACCAGATCGGCAGGCCGTGCCTGCTCGGCTACATCGGCAAGTGCTCGGCGCCGTGCGTCGACCGGGTCACGGCGGACGAGCACCGGCAGATCGTCGACGACTTCTGCGACTTCATGTCCGGGCGCACGGGACCGTACATCCGCCGGCTGGAGAAGGAGATGCGCGCGGCGTCGGCCGCGCTCGACTACGAGCGGGCGGCGCGGCTGCGCGACGACATCGGCACGCTCAACCGCGCGCTCGAGAAGCAGGCGGTCGTCCTGTCCGACGGCACCGACTGCGACGTCGTCGCGCTCGCGCAGGACGACCTCGAGGCCGCCGTGCAGGTGTTCTACGTGCGCGGCGGACGCGTCCGCGGGCAGCGCGGCTGGGTCGTCGACAAGGTCGAGGACGTCACGACCGGCGACCTCGTCGAGCAGTTCGTGACCCGCACGTACGGCGACGGCGACGTGCCGCGAGAGCTCCTCGTGCCCGCGCTGCCGGGCGACCTGACGGCCGTGGAGGCGTGGCTGTCCGAGCGCCGGGGCGGCGGGGTCGCGCTGCGGGTGCCGCAACGCGGCGACAAGCGCATCCTCCTGGAGACGGTCGAGAAGAACGCGCAGCACTCGCTCGCCCTGCACAAGACGAGACGCGCGGGCGACCTCACCGCGCGCAGCCTGGCGCTCCAGGAGATCCAGGAGGCGCTGGCCCTCGGCGAGGCGCCGCTGCGCATCGAGTGCGTCGACGTGTCCAACCTGCAGGGCAGCGACGTCGTGGCGTCGATGGTGGTCTTCGAGGACGGACTGGCCCGCAAGTCCGAGTACCGCAGGTTCACCGTGAAGGGTCTCGCCGGACAGAACGACGTCGCCTCGATCCACGAGGTCGTGACCCGCCGGTTCCGGCGGTTGCTCGAGAGCCGGCAGCAGACCGGCGAGCTCGACGTCATGGGCGCCGAGACCGGCGGTGAGGCGGACGCCGTCGACCACGGCCCGATCGACCCCGAGACCGGCCGGCCGCGCAAGTTCGCCTACCCGCCGAACCTGTTCGTCGTCGACGGCGGAGCGCCGCAGGTCGCCGCGGCGCAGCGCGCGCTCGACGAGCTCGGCATCGACGACGTCGCCGTCTGCGGGCTCGCGAAGCGCCTCGAGGAGGTCTGGCAGCCGGGCCAGTCCGACCCCGTGATCCTGCCCCGCACGAGCGAGGGACTGTACCTCCTGCAACGTGTTCGCGACGAAGCGCACCGTTTCGCTGTTACGTTTCACCGCCAACGACGATCCAAGGGCATGACGCGTAGCGTGTTGGACACCGTGCCCGGGCTGGGCGACACGCGACGCAAGGCGCTGCTCCGTCACTTCGGGTCGTTGAAGAAGCTGCGGGAGGCGTCGGTGGACGAGATCACCACCGTGCCCGGGATCGGCCGTCAGACCGCGGAGTCGGTGGTCGCGGCGTTGGAACGGAGCACCGGGACCTAGGGTTCCGGTGGGGGGAGAGCTGGTGAACACCGACGAGACCGCCATGGGGGGCGTCGACGCGAAGCCGGGGGGACCGCCCCCGGACATCGTGCTCGTCACGGGCATGTCCGGGGCGGGCCGCAGCACGGCGGCGAACTACCTCGAGGACCTCGACTGGTACGTCGTCGACAACCTGCCGCCGGCGCTGATCGGCACGCTCGCCGACCTCGGCGCGCGCACGCAGGGCGCGATCGCGCGCCTCGCGGTGGTCATCGACGTCCGCAGCCGCGCGTTCACCTCCGACCTGCTGGAGTCCGTGCACGAGCTGCGGAAGCGCGGCGTGCTCACGAAGGTCCTGTTCCTGGAGGCCGCCGACGCCGTCCTCGTGCGCCGGTACGAGAGCGTCCGCCGGCCGCACCCGCTGCAGAGCGGCGAGGGCATCATCGACGGCATCGCCAAGGAGCGCGAACGACTCGGTGCCGTTAGGGGCGAGGCCGACCTCGTCATCGACACCAGCGACCTCAACGTCCACGAGCTGCGGCACAAGATCGTGCAGGCGTTCTCCGGGCCCGACGAGCCCCGGCTGCGCGTGACGGTGATGTCGTTCGGCTACAAGTACGGCCTCCCCGTCGATGCCGACATGGTGGCCGACTGCCGCTTCCTGCCCAACCCGCACTGGGTGCCCGAGCTGCGCGCGCTGACCGGACAGGATGACCAGGTGCGCGACTACGTCCTCGGCCGGGAGGGCGCCACCGAGTTCGTCGACACCTACGTCGAGCTGCTGTCGATCGTGGAGCGGGGCTACGTCAACGAGGGAAAGCGGTTCTCGACCTTCGCCGTAGGCTGCACGGGAGGCAAGCACCGGAGCGTCGCCATCGCCGAGGCCCTCGCCCATCGGCTCGCTGGCAACGGCGTCGACGTGCACGTCCACCACCGGGACCTCGGCCGCGAGTAGCGACGTGAGAGGGCAGACGCAGATGAGAGCTGGACCGCGGGTCGTCGCGCTGGGCGGCGGGCACGGTCTGTATGCGTCGTTGTCCGCGTTGCGTCGTGTGACGAGAAACCTCACCGCGGTCGTCACCGTCGCCGACGACGGCGGATCGAGCGGCCGGCTGCGCAAGGAGTTCGGCGGGCTGCCGCCCGGTGACCTGCGCATGGCGCTCGCTGCGCTGTGCCGCAGCGACCAGTGGGGACAGACGTGGAGCCGCGTGGTCCAGCACCGGTTCGCGAGCGACGGCCCGCTCGACGGGCACGCGCTGGGCAACCTGCTGATCGTGAGCCTGTCGCAGCAGATGGGTGAGCCGATCGCCGCGCTCGACTGGGTGGGCCGCCTGCTCGGCGCGCAGGGCCGCGTGCTGCCGATGTGCTCCCGGCCGCTCGGCATCCGCGCGCGGGTGCGCGAGCGCGACGACCACGGACGCACCAGGGTCCGCGTCGTCGACGGGCAGGTCGCCGTGGCGACCGCCACGGGGCAGGTGCTCTCCGTGCAGATCGTGCCGGACGACCCGCCGGCGTGCCCCGAGTCGCTGGCGGCGGTCGGCTGCGCCGACTGGGTGGTGCTCGGGCCCGGCTCCTGGTTCACCAGCGTCCTGCCGCACCTGATGGTGCCGGAGCTCGCCGACGCCCTGGTGTCGACCCCGGCGCGCAAGGTGGTCGCGCTCAACCTCGTCCCGCAACAGGGGGAGACCGAGGGCTTCTCGCCGGAGAAGCACCTCGCGGTCCTCGCCGAGCACGCACCCGAGCTGCGGATCGACGCCGTCGTCGCCGACGAACGGGTGACCGACGACGAGAACGGCCTGGCCGAGGCGGCGAAGGAGCTGGGCGCGGAGCTCGTGCTCGCCAAGGTCGGCATGGCCGACGGCACGCCCCGCCACGACCCGCGGCGGCTGGCGGGCGTCTACCGCGCCCTGTTCGCGAAGCACGACAGTGCCAACGACAGGGCCATCGAGAACGACAGTGTTGGGGCCGATTCGTCGGCCGAGTCGAGAGGACGTAGCTGATGGCGATGACGCCTGCGGTCAAGGACGAGCTCGCACGAGTCTCGGTCACCAAGCCGTGCTGCCGCAAGGCGGAGGTCGCGAGCATGCTCAGGTTCGCCGGCGGGCTGCACCTGGTCGGCGGCCGGATCGTCGTCGAGGCCGAGCTCGACACCGGCGTCGCCGCACGTCGCCTCCGCAAGGACATCTCGGAGGTGTACGGCCACACCTCCGAGCTGGCCGTGATCGCGGCCGGCGGGCTGCGCAAGGGGAGCCGCTACATCGTCCGCGTCGACCGCGACGGCGAGCAGCTGGCCCGGCAGACCGGGCTCGTCGACGGCCGTGGCCGCCCGGTGCGCGGACTGCCGCCGCAGATCGTCTCGGGATCGACCTGCGACTCGGAGGGCGCCTGGCGCGGTGCGTTCCTCGCCCACGGCTCGCTGACCGAGCCCGGCCGGTCGACCGTGCTCGAGATCACCTGCCCGGGCTCGGAGGCGGCACTCGCGCTCGTCGGCGCGGCGAGGCGTCTCGGGATCGGCGCCAAGGCACGAGAGGTCCGCGGGGTCGACCGGGTGGTCGTCAAGGACGGCGACGCGATCAGCATGCTGCTCACCAGGCTCGGTGCCCACGACAGCGTCCTCGCCTGGGAGGAGCGCAGGCTGCGGCGCGAGGTGCGGGCCACGGCCAACCGGCTCGCAAACTTCGACGACGCCAACCTGCGCCGGTCGGCCCGTGCGGCGGTCGCGGCGAGTGCGCGGGTGCAGCGCGCCCTGGAGATCCTCGGACCCGACGTGCCGAAGCACCTGAAGGAGGCCGGCGACCTCCGCGTCGGGCACCAACAGGCGAGCCTGGAGGAGCTCGGTCAGCTGGCCGTGCCGCCGCTCACCAAGGACGCCATCGCCGGCCGGATCAGGCGGCTGCTCGCGATGGCCGACAAGCGCGCGTCCGACATGGGCATCCCCTCGACCGAGGCCTCGCTGCCCGCCGACGTGATGGGCTGAGCGTCCGCACCCCTCACCCGACGGAGCTGGCCGGGGCCTTCCAGGTGTTGCAGCCCTTGACGTCGCCAGGCCAGCCATTCGTGGTCCATCGGCGGTTGCTGCTCGAGGAGCCGTAGAGCCGCTTCTTCGGGTCACCCTTGGTCTTCGGGTTGATCTCGTCGCCGTTCTGGTGGGCGAGGATGCGCTTCTGGTCGAGCTGCATGGTGGTCGCGTTGGTGCCGAGGAACGCGGCGCCGAGGCACTGCGCCTGCAGCTCCATCCGGCGGTTGAGCAACGTGTACGCGGGCACGTCCTCGGGGTAGCTCTCGTTGTACCGCGTGTTGAACGTCGGCCACAGACCGATCAGCGACTGGACGTGGTGCCCGAACTCGTGGGCCGGGATCTGCTTCACGTAGTCCGCGTCCTTGATCTGCGCCGTGACGCCGAGGGAGAAGTACAGCGTCCGGTTCGTCGGACAGTACAGCGACGGGAGTGTGCCGGCGCCGGCCTTCTCGGCCGCCTCGCTGCACGGGTTGGAGCCGATGACGCCCTTGCTCACCTCCACCGCCGGCTGCTGGAACGCCATGCCGCCCTTGACCAGCTGGGCCTGCCAGGTCATGACGAGGCAGGGGAGCACGGCCTTCAGGTAGGCGGCGTACCGCCGCGGGTCGGTGGAGGTGAGCGTGGCCTTGCAGTCGACGCCCGTCAGCGGGCCCGTGCGGTAGAGCAGGTTGTCCTCGGGCGAACCGCCGCTCTCCAGACCGGACACCGAGCCCGACGGCACTCCTGACCCGGTCAGGAAGTTGCCCGGGGTCGAGGGCAGCGTGGCGCCGGAGGGCAGGCCGGACGGCAGGTTGCTGGGCAGGGACCCGGACGGCAGGCCGCTGGGCAACGACCCGGACGGCAGCGAGGTCGGCCCGCCGGACGCGATCGGCTCGGACTCGGAGCCCTTGCTGAGCAGACCGGCGAACACCGCGACGCCGGCGACGAGCAGGACGCAGAGTCCGCCGCCGACGAGGATGGTCGGCAGGCCGCCCTGCCGTCGTCCCGGACGGCGCGCGCCGGGCGAGGGAGTGCTGAACATCCCGTAGCCGGGCGGCGTGGGACCCCCGGGCGGCGGTACCGGCGGTGGCAGCGGCGCGTCCATCGTGGGACCGGGCGTCGGCGACGGACGATCGTCCGACGGGAGACGCGGGGGTCCGGGTGTCCCGCTCATCGGCGGTCGCAGCGGTGGATCGGCGGCACCGTCATGCCACCCGCTTGGCGGAGGCGGACCAGGTGTTGCACCACCCGGCGTTCCGCTGGTTCCAGCCGCGGGTCATCGACCACAGGAAGTTGTTCCTGCCGTTGCCGTGGGTGCGGTACTCCGGGTGGTTCTTCACCCCGGGAATCGCCTCGTCGCCGTGCCTGTTCTGGGCGGCGATCTGTGACCTACTCAGGTTCATCGTGTTGGCGTTGGCGGAGAGGAACGCGCCGTAGAAGCACTGCGCCTGGAGCTCCATGCGCCGCGAGAGCCTCGTGCGGGCCGCGTCGCTCGAGGCCTTGAAATGGCGCTGGTTGCGCACCTCGCTGATCCCGGTGACCGACTGCACATGGTGGGCGTACTCGTGGGCCGGGGTGCCGAGGGCGAAGTCCACGCGCTGCGTGGCGGTCTCGGGCAGGTTGTAGTAGATCGTCTCATTGGTCGAGCAGTAGAACGCGGCCGGCACGTAGCCGATGTCGGAACTGGAGCACGGCGAGTTACCGCCCTTCTTGCTCCGCGACATCACTGTGCTGGGGGCGCGGTGCTCAATTCCCTGCCGGGCGAGCTGTATCTTGTACGCCTTGTTCAGGCAGCTGGTGATCCGGCGGACGTACTTGCTGTACGGCCCGGGCGAGGTGGACCGCAGGCGTGCCGTGCAGCGGACGCTCTTCATGGTGCCGGTCTTGTAGAGCTTGTTGTTCTCCGGGGTGCCGTAGCTGCTGCCCTCTTCCCCCGTCGAGCTCGAGGTGCTGGTCGGGACCGAGGAGAAGCTGAAGGTCGCGCCGGTCGGGGCCGACGAGGCCGATGTGGTCGAGGTCGAGGTCGAGGAGGAGGACGACGACGTCGGGACGAACCCGGTCGACGTGGCCTGGCTCGTCGGCTCCTCGTCGCCGGTGGTGGCGACGACGACGGCGATGACGATGATGAGGAGCGCGCAGAAGCCGCCGCCGCCGAGCAGGATCGGCAGCAGCGGTGACTTGCGCCTCGGGGGCGGCGGTCCGAAGCCGCCGGGTCCGGTCGGTCCGCCGGGCATCCGTGGTGGTCCGGGCGGCGGACCGTACGGTCCGCCGGGTCCGCCGGGTCCTCCGGGTGGCGGTCCGTAGGGTCCGCCGGGCGGTGGTCCATAGGGCCCGCCAGGCCCGCCGGGTCCGCGTGACCCGGGCGGGGGCATGGGCGGTGGCGCGGGTGGCTGCACGGGGCGCATCGGGCGTGCCGGCGGCGGCGGTGGTCGTCGGCCCGGGGGCGGTGGTGCCATGCCGGGCACGCCGCCACCGCCCGGGCCGGGAGGTGGCGGGACCGGTGCGGGTCGGGGAGGACCGGGCTGGGGGAGCGGTGGACCGAGAGGCCCCTGGTGGTGTCCACCGGGCTGCCAGGCGCCGGACATCGATCCCTGCTCTCCGTATCGGCACGGGTACGTCGTCGCAGACATTAGCGGATGATCAGGCGAGGAGGTGCCGCTGGACCGCCGTCCGGCAGACCCGGGACGGAATCTCCCTCCGCCTCATGCCACCTGCCGGGCCGGCGAGCGCCAGGTGTTGCACGCGACGACGTCGCGGCGGTCCCAGCCGCGGGCGAGGAACCAGCGCGCGTTGCTGCGGAAGGTGCCGTGGGTGCGCAGCGACGGGTCGTCGTCGATGCCGTCGACCGCCTCGTCGCCGGTGTGCTCGACGCTGTCCGCCATCGCGGCCCGTGAGACCCGCATGGTGGGGGCGTTCGCACCGACGAACGTGCCGGCGAGGCACTGGGCCTGCAGCTCCAGCCGCCTGGTGAGGAGCGTGTAGCTCGCCACGTCGGACGGATAGACGGTGCTGTAGCGGCTGGTGTAGACCTCGCTGATTCCCACGACCTGCTGGATATGGTGCGCGTACTCGTGGGCGGTCGCGGAGACGAGGTACTCGCGGTTCTTCGGCATGGCGAGCTTCGCCGCTCCCGGCAGGGAGTAGTAGATGGTGCGGTTCGCCGGGCAGTAGAAGGCGATCGGCGTGTACCCGCTGGCCGCGCTCCGGCACGGCGACGACGGGTTGCCCTCGCGCGCGACCACGAGTCCCGGCTCGGCGTACGCGATCCGTTGCCTGGCCAGCTGCGCCCGCCAGGCCCGGTTCAGGCAGCCGGTCGACTCCCGGACGAAGGCCTCGTACGGTCCGGGACGCGACGACCTGAGGTCGGCGCCGCAGTCGACGCCGGCCATGCGACCGGTGCGGTAGAGCGCGTTGCCCTCCGGCTCGCCGTAGCGGTGCGACTCGCCGGTTGGTGACGACGACGCGCTCGCGGTCGACTGTCCCCGGTGGCTCGGCCTGGCGGTGGGGTGGTCGCTGCCGACGAGTGCGCCGAGGACGGCGGCGACGATGACGAGGAGCAGGAAGGCACCGCCGCCGGCGAGGAGCAGCAGGGGAGCGGGTGGATGCGCGTGGTGCCGTTCGGGGAGCGGATGCGTGGGCCACGGCTCGTGAGCGGCCGAACGGCTGACCGCGACCGGCGCCGGTGTCCGCTCGGCACCGGACTCCGCGCGAGGGGGGACGGCAGGCGGAGGCAACGGCGGGCGCGGGCGACTTGGTGTGCGGTCGCTAGCGGTCATCGCCCTCCCACCTCCGTCGTCGGTCTCAGCCCACCTCGTCCTCGGCGGCCGTCCAGGTGTTGCACGCACCGGCGTCCTTCTTGTCCCAGCCCTCGTTCATCAACCAGCGCGTGTTGTTCACCGGCTTGCCGTGGGTGCGGTTCGCCGGGTCGCTGTCGTCCGGGTCGTCGCCGGTCCGTTTCGCCATCGCCTCGAGCTTCCCCCGGTCGACGTTCATCGAGCCGGAGTTGGGTGACAGGAAGATACCGGCGAGGCACTGCGCCTGCAGCTCGCTGCGCCGGGTCAGCAGCGTGGTCGCCGCGGTGTCGCCCTGCTTCTCGTAGTACCGGTTGTTGTAGGTCTCGTTGATCCCGGTGAGTGTCTGCACGTGGTGGGCGTACTCGTGGGCGGGGGTGCGCAGCACGTGATAGGCGGGGCTCTCGGTCGCCGCCGGCATGTTGTAGTAGATCGTCTGGTTCGTCGGGCAGTAGAAGGCCGCCGGGACGTAGCTGGCGCCAGAGCTCTGGCACGGCGACGACGGGTTGTTCGACTCGGAGTAGACCGCGCTCGGCTTCTGGAACGTGATGCCCTGCTTGGTCAGCTGCGCCTCCCACGCCTGGTCGAGGCACGCCTGGATCTTCTCGCCGTACTCCTTGTAGTCCGCGCTCGTGAACGGGTCGGACAGCTGTGCGGAGCAGTTCACACCGTCCATCACGCCGGTCTCGTAGACCTTGTTGTCCTCCGGCGTGCCGTACTGGCCGCCCACCTCGCTGCCCGAGGTCGTCTCGGTGCTCGTCGCGGTGCCCGTCTCGGTGCTGTAACTGCTGGGTTGGTACGACGAGGCCGAGGCCGTCGAGAAGGTATAGGACGACTGCGACGTCGGCTCGTCGTTGCCTCCGCCGATGGCGGCGACGATCGCGATGATGATGATGAGGAAGGCGAAACCGCCGCCGCCGAGGCCGAGGATGAGCGGCAGGGGCGACTTCTTCCGCGGGGGGCCGCCGTACGGGCCCATCGGGCCGTATGGGCCCGTGGGACCCATCGGCCGCCCGGGACCACCTGGTCCCATCGGACCGCCTGGCGGTGGGCCACCGGGACCCATGGGCCCGCCGAAGCCGGGCGGGCCGGGTCGCGGACCGACGCCACCGGGCGGTGGTGCGGGCGGTGGTGCCGGCGAGGGCGGCGGACCGAGGGGGCGTTGGTGCGGCGGCGGATAGCCGGGCCCCGGCTGCCTGGGCGGTGGTGGCGGGTACCCGGGCCCCGGCCGCCTGGGCGGTGGCGGCGGGTACCCGGGCCCCGGGCCCTGCCGCGGCGGTGGCACGGGTGCCGGTTGAGGGCGCCCCACCGGAGGCAGGTGCGGCGGTCGCTGACCCGGTCCCGGCGGTGGTCCGCCCGGCCCCCAAGGTCCACTCATCGACTGTTCTCCTCTGTACAGATGGTGCGTGGACGGGCGGTCGGCGATGCCTCGGTCAGGCGACTCTCGAGGAGTTCGCCGTCCAGGTGTTGCAGGATCCGGCCTTCGACGTGTTCCACCCACGGTTGAACCAGTAGCCGTTGTTGCGGAACTGTCCGTGCGTGCGGTACTTCGGGTTCTGCTTCCAGCCCTCGACCGCGTTGTCACCGGTGTGCGCGGCGCTGTACTTCTGTTTGCTCGCGGACAGGTTCATCGTCGAGGCGTTGCGTCCCATGAACATCCCGGCCAGGCACTGCGGCTGCAGCTCCATCCTCCGGTTGATCCGCGTGTACTTGCCGACGTTCGGGTAGGCGGCGTTGTAGCGCTCGCTGTAGACGTCCCACATACCCATCAGGGTCTGGACGTGGTGCCCGTACTCATGGGCAGCGGTCTCCATCATCCAGTCGCGGTACTCGCCGATGGGGTACTTGCGCACCTGGCTCGTGGAGAAGTACATGGTCTCGTTGGTGGAGCAGTAGAACGCCATCGGAACGTACCCGGCGTTGCCGCCGCTGCACGGTGAGGTGGGGTTCGACGACACGACGACGCCCGGCTTGCGGTGCTCCATGTTCTGCGAGGCGAGCACCGGAGCCCAGGCCTTATCCAGGCATTTCGTGACGGACGTCGCGTACCTCCGGTACGCGCTCGCCGAGTTGGACCTGAGGTTCGCGCGGCACCGGACGCCCTTCATCGTCTTGGTCTTGTAGATCTTGTTCCGCTCCGGCGAGCCGTAGCCGGTCTCTCCCGGGTCGGTGGTGGAGCTCGACGGCGAGCTGTACGTGGGGGAGTACGAGGAGTACGAGAAGCTGTAGGTGGACGACGGCGAGTACGACGAGTACGAGTACGTGGGGGAGTACGAGGAATAGCTGTAGCTGTAGGTCGATCCCGAGGTGGGCTCGTCGTTGCCGCCGGCGACCGCGGCGACGATCGCGATGATGATGATGAGGAAGATGAACGCGCCGCCACCGCCGAGGAGGATCGGCAGCAGCGGTGACGACTTCTTCCGCGGCGGCCCGCCGTACGGACCCATCGGCCCCATGGGACCCATCGGCCCACCGGGTCCCCGGGGCGGCCCACCGGGTCCGCCGGGACCGCCTGGCCCCATCGGCGGTCCGCCGGGCCCGCGGGGTGGCCCGCCCGGGCCCATCGCGCCGGGCGGAGGAGGGGGCGTCGGCCGCGGGCCCATGGCTCCCGGCGGCGCGGCGGGCGGTGGTGCGGGTGACCGCGGTGGTCCGAGCGGGCGCGGTGGCGGAGGCGGGGGTCCTGGGCGCCCACCCCGTGGCGGCGGTGGCGGCGGGTACGCGGGCCCGCCGCCGTGGCGAGGTGGCGGCGGCGGTGCGGCACCGCGGGGAGGCGGTACGGGTGCCGGGCGCGGTGGTCCGGGCGGCGGCATGCGCGGTGGGCCGGGTGGAGGAGGCGGCTGGCCAGGACCCGGTGGGCGTCCGGGGCCCGGCGGTCGTCCAGGGCCTGGAGGTTGTCCGCCCGGTCGCGGCCCGCCCGGTCCCCACCCGCTGCCACTCATCGACCTGTCCCTCCCGGCTGTCACGTGCGGTCGCATTGGCGACGGCGCGACCACGGTGCAGGCTAGGTGAGACGGGCCTCCCGGACGCAAGCTGGGACGCCACCAGGCGCACCGTGTGTGCCCGCACGGCCGCAGCCTAGTAGGTTCTCCCTCGCATAGGGTCGCGACCCGTACTCTCGTTGGAGAGGATCGGGGCGCGGGATGACCCGTGGTTGGACTACCGCTACGCTGCCACCCGTGTTTGGGGATGTGATGAGAACCCGTCGTACCCTCTTCAACCGTCCGGGCGCACACTCGTTCGTGAGTGTGGTCCGGCGCGGTGCCGTCGCGGCTGGCGCCCTCGCGGTCGCCGCCCTCACGGTGCTTCCCGCGGCGACCGCCAACGCGGCGACCGCGAACGTCGTCCGCCAGGACCTCTCCATGCAGGTCGGTGCCGACGGTTCGACGAAGGTCACCGAGACGATCGACTACGACTACGCGTCCGGCAACGCCGGCCTCACGCGGACGTTCCTCACGCGTGCGCGGTACAGCGACACCGAGGACCGCATCTACCGGATCGGGTCGATCGAGGCCGAGTCCGGCGGTGCCGAGGTGCCGACGAAGGTCAGCGAGCAGGACGGCTCGACGACCGTCGACCTGGATCCCGGCAAGCAGCTCGACGGCCGCAAGAAGTACACCCTGACCTACGTCGTCGAAGGCCTGCTCGCACCGGCGACCGACGGTATGACCCTGAGCTGGACACCCGTCAGCGGATGGAAGGTCCCGGTCAAGCAGGTCAACATCAACGTCATCGCGGCGAAGCAGCCGACCCACGTCTCCTGCACCGCGGGTGCGGTGGGCAGCTCGATGCCGTGCACGCTCTCGCAGGCGGGTGGCGAAGGTGTCACCGGCAGCAAGTTCCTGCAGAACAACCTGCAGGCAGGCGGAGCGATGTCGACCAACGTCGGCTTCCCGACCGGCACCGCCGACGGCGGCCCGATCCTGGAGAAGCGGCACACCCTCGCGACGGCGTTCTCCGTGACACCGTTCACGGTCGCCGCGCTCGTCGCCGTCGTGCTGATCGGCGTCGTCGGTCTCTGGCTGCTCTGGCGGCTGCGTGGTCGCGACTCGCGCTCGGTGGCGGCAGGCTCCGACACCGGTGGCCGCCGTCCGTTCCACGAGCAGGACGAAGCCGTCGTCTTCAGCCCGCCCGGAGGCCTGCGTCCTGGTCAGGTCGGCACGCTCGTCGACGAGCAGGCCGACGTGGTCGACGTCGTCGCCACGATCCTCGACCTGGCGGTGCGCAACTACATCTACGTCGAGGAGCTCGGCGGGGCACGTCCCGACTGGCGGCTGCACAAGCGCAACGAGCCCGGCGACGAGCTGCTGCCGTACGAGCGCGCGGTGTTCGACGAGCTGTTCGACGACGGCGACACGGTGCTCGTCTCCGACCTGCGCACGGTGCTGGCGAACGACCTGCCGCGCCTGCGCGACCTCATGTACAGCGACGTGGTCACCCAGGGCTGGTTCGCCGCCCGGCCCGACCGGGTGCGTTCGCGCTGGCTCTGGGGCGGCGTCATCGTCGCGGTCGTCGGCGTGATCGTCACCGTCCTGCTGGCGCTGTTCACCTTCGACGCGCTCGTCGGCCTCGCGGTGGTGGTCGTGGGTGTCGGGATTGCCGTCGCCGCGGAGTACATGCCGTCCCGCACGGCACGCGGCAGTGAGGTGCTCGGCCAGATCAACGGCCTGCGCCAGTACCTGCGCGGTGCCGACCCGGCCGACATCCCCGCGGAGCAGCAGGAGATCCTGTGCGCCCGGCTCGTGCCGTACGCGGCGCTGTTCGGCGCGGAGGACCGCTGGTCCCACGCGCTGGCCGAGTCCGCCGACGTGGGCGAGGAGGGCTTCAGCTGGTACGGCGGGCCCGAGGGCTGGCGCCGGGAGGACCTCGACGACTCGGTGTCGAACTTCCTCGTCGACGTGACGGGTGCGATCTCCACCTCGCGCCCGCTCCGCGGCGTGGTCGGAAGCTGACCTTCAGGTAACGGGCACCTACCCGGGCGCGGTGGCGAGAGATCTCGCCACCGCGCCCGTTGGTAGTGTCCTCGAACGGGGAATCGGAAGCGCGGTCGACGATGGCCGGCGGAGGAGCAAGAGGGGTTCTGGCTGTGACTGTTCGCGTGGGCATCAACGGATTCGGCCGCATCGGTCGCAACTTCTTCCGGGCCGTACTGGCACAGCGACCCGACGTCGAGATCGTCGCGTTCAACGACCCGATCGGCGACGTGAAGTCGTTCGCACACCTGCTGAAGTACGACTCGGTGCTCGGCCGCCTCGCCGACGAGGTCGCCGTCGCCGGTGACGGCATCACGGTGGGCGGTCGCCAGGTGCGGGCGTACGCCGAGCGCGACCCGGGCGCGATCCCGTGGGGCGACGCCGGCGTCGACGTCGTGGTCGAGTCGACCGGTGTGTTCACCGACGCCAACGTCGCCCGCAAGCACGTCGAGGCGGGCGCGAAGAAGGTCGTCATCTCGGCGCCGGCCAAGAACGAGGACCTCACGATCGTGATGGGCGTCAACGACCAGGCGTACGACCCCGCGTCGCACACGGTCGTGTCCAATGCCTCGTGCACCACCAACTGCCTGGCCCCGATGGCGAAGGTGCTCAACGACACGTTCGGCATCCAGCGCGGCCTGATGACGACGATCCACGCGTACACCCAGGACCAGAAGCTGCAGGACGGCCCGCACTCCGACCTGCGGCGCGCGCGTGCCGCGGCGATCAACATCGTGCCGACGTCGACGGGCGCGGCCAAGGCGATCGGTCTCGTGCTGCCCGAGCTCAAGGGCAGGCTCGACGGCTACGCGCTGCGCGTGCCCGTACCGACGGGGTCCGCGACCGACCTCACCGCCACGCTCGGCAGGTCGACGTCGGTCGACGAGGTCAACGCGGCCATGAAGGCCGCGGCCGAGGGTGAGCTCAAGGGGATCCTCACCTACACCGACGAGCCGATCGTCTCGTCCGACATCGTCACCGACCCGGCGTCCTGCATCTTCGACTCGGGCCTCACGAAGGTGATCGACGACCAGGTGAAGATCGTGGGCTGGTACGACAACGAGTGGGGCTACTCGAACCGGATCATCGACGTGGTCCGGCTCGTCGGCGCCGGTTCGGCCGGCTGAGGGCGGCGATGAGAGGGATCGACGACCTCGACGTCTCGGGCCGGCGGATCCTCGTCCGCTCCGACCTCAACGTCCCGCTCGAAGGCGACCGCATCACCGACGACGGGCGGGTGCGGGCGAGCGTGCCCACGATCCGCACGCTCCTCGACCGCGGGGCGCGGGTCGTGGTGTGCGCCCACCTCGGGCGGCCGAAGGGCGAGGTCCGGCCCGAGCTGTCGCTCGCGCCGGTCGCGCGCCGTCTCGCGGAGCTGCTCGGCACCGAGGTCGCGTTCGCCGGTGACGTCGTCGGCGACGACGCGAAGGCGAAGGTCAACGGCCTCGGCGACGGCCGGGTCGCCCTGCTGGAGAACCTCAGGTTCGAGGCGGCGGAGACGAGCAAGGACGACGCAGAGCGGGCCGCGTTCGCCGACCGGCTGGCGGCGTTCGCCGAGGCGTACGTCGGCGACGGCTTCGGTGCCGTGCACCGCAAGCACGCCAGCGTGTACGACGTGCCCGAGCGCCTGCCGCACGCCGCGGGCGGGCTCGTCCTCGCCGAGGTCGAGGTGCTTCGGCGACTCACGAGCGCGCCCGAGCGACCGTACGTCGTGGTGCTCGGCGGCGCGAAGGTGTCCGACAAGCTGGGGGTCGTCGAGGGCGTGCTCGACGCGGCCGACCGGCTGATCGTCGGCGGTGGCATGGCATACACCTTCCTGAGGGCACAGGGGCACGAGGTGGGCAGGAGCCTGCTCGAGGCCGACCAGGTCGACGCCGTGCGCGGATACCTGGAGCTGGCGGAGAAGAAGGGCGTCGAGGTCGTCCTGCCCGTCGACGTCGTCTCCGTCGAGGAGCTCGCCGAGGGGGCGGAGTCCGCGGTCGTCGCGTCCGACGCGATCCCCGCCGACCGGGAGGGCGTCGACATCGGGCCGGCGACCGCGCGGCTGTTCGCGGAGAAGCTGGCCGACGCGCGCACCGTCTTCTGGAACGGCCCGATGGGTGTCTTCGAGATCGAGCAGTTCGCCGTCGGCACGAAGGCGGTGGCGCAGGCGTTGACGGAGGTCGACGGCCTCACCGTCGTCGGCGGCGGCGACTCGGCCGCGGCCGTCCGCGCGCTCGGGTTCACCGACGACCGGTTCGGTCACATCTCCACCGGCGGCGGCGCCAGCCTGGAGTACCTGGAAGGCAAGACCCTTCCCGGTCTTGCCGTATTGGAGAGCTGATGGCCAAGCCCGGACGCAAGCCCCTGATGGCCGGCAACTGGAAGATGAACCTCAACCACTTCGAGGCCATCGCCCACGTGCAGAAGCTGGCCTGGTCGCTCGACGACAAGCACTACGACGCCGTCGACGTGGTCGTGCTGCCGCCGTTCACCGACCTGCGCAGCGTCCAGACCCTCGTCATGGGCGACAAGCTGCTGCTGCAGTACGGCGGCCAGGACCTCTCGAAGTACGACAACGGCGCGTTCACCGGTGACGTGTCCGGCGCGATGCTGCGCAAGCTCGGGTGCGCCTACGTCGTCGTCGGGCACTCCGAGCGGCGTGAGCACCACGACGAGGACGACGCCGAGGTGGGCACGAAGCTGAAGGCCGCCCTGAAGCACGAGCTGTCCCCGATCCTGTGCGTGGGTGAGCGGCTCGACGTGCGCGAGGCCGGGGAGGCGGAGGCGTTCACGCTGGCGCAGGTCGACGCCGCGCTGGCGGGTGTCGACGCCGCGGCCGCGAGGAACGTCGTAGTGGCGTACGAGCCGGTGTGGGCGATCGGCACGGGCAAGGCCTGCTCGCCCGAGGACGCCCAGGACGTCTGCGCGGCCATCAGGACCCGCCTCGCCGAGCTGTACTCCGGCGACGTCGCCGACCAGGTGCGGATCCTGTACGGCGGCTCGGTCAAGGTCGACAACATCAAGGCGATCATGAAGCAGCCGGACGTCGACGGCGGACTCGTCGGCGGCGCGAGCCTCGACCCCGAGACCTTCGCCCGCCTGGTGAGGTACCAGGAGATCCCGGTCTAGGGTTGGGCGGGCTCCCGGTTCGCCCGGCGGATCGCGTACCCTGTTCCAGCAGCCTGACCACGCCGAAACGGAGTGCCCAGCAGTGGATGCCCCATGGATCAAGCTCTCCCTGTCGATCGTCGTGATCGCCGCGAGCTCGTTGATGATCCTGTTGGTGCTCCTGCACAAGGGCAAGGGCGGGGGATTGTCGGACATGTTCGGCGGCGGGTTCACGTCGTCGGCCGGCAGCTCGACCGTCGTGGAGCGCAACCTCGACAGGTTCACCGTCGTCGTCGGTGTCGTCTGGTTCGTCAGCCTCATCGCACTCGCCGTGATCACGAAGACGTGAGCACGCCGGCAGGCGGCCCCCAGGTCACGACCGGCCCCGTCCCGCCTGCCCAGGGGTTATCCTCTTCTCCGCCCCCCGATCACGGGACCGGTCACGGACCCTTGGTCGAGAGCACCGTGCAGTGAACGTGAAGGGTGAAATCCGTGCCAGGTGGTAACGCGATCCGTGGCAGCCGAGTCGGCGCAGGCCCGATGGGTGAGGCCGAGCGTGGCGACGAGGCGCCACGCATCAGGATGTCCTACTGGTGTGCCAACGGTCACGAGAGCGTTCCCTCGTTCGCCAGTGACATCGCCCTGCCCGAGACGTGGGACTGCCCGCGCTGCGGCTACCCGGCGGGCACCGACAAGGCCAACCCGCCGTCGCCGTCGCGCACCGAGCCCTACAAGACGCACCTGGCGTACGTGAAGGAGCGGCGCAGCCCCGAGGACGCCAAGGCGATCCTGCAGGAGGCCGTCGACAAGCTGCGGGCGAGCGGCGTCCGGTTCTAGTGTCCTAGCGGCGGAGGCGCCGGCATGTCCGAGGCTGCGCGGTCAGGTGGTGAGGCCACCGCTCAGCCGACCCTGGTCTCGGGAGACGTCACCCTCCGTCCATGGCGGCTCGGCGACGAGTCGACGATCGGCCTGAGCCGCGACTCGCCGGTGCTGTCGCGCATGCAGGAGGCCATCCGGCGCTGGCACCAGGGATACGCGGACGCCCGCAGCATCGTCAGCTACCTGGTGGTCCGCACCTCCGACCCGGTGCCGCTCGGCACCTGCCAGGTCCGCGACAGCGGCGACGACGTCGGCGAGGTCACCTGGACGACGTACGCGCCGTACCGCCGCAAGGGCTACGCCACCGACGCGCTCCTCACGCTGTGCCGCTACGCGTTCGACGAGCTCGGCATGGTGCGGCTGGAGACCTACCTCGCCGTCGACGACAGGCCGTCGCAGCGCGTGGCGGCACGCAGCGGCTTCGTCCGCGAGGGCCTGCTGCGCGGCAAGCGGTCCGACGGTGACCGCCGGCGCGACCTGCTGCTCTACGCCCGCCTGGTCAGCGACCCTGTCCCCGTCCTCCGCCTCCCCACCCGCCGCCGCGCCCGCTGACAGCGGGGACGTCAGTGGGCGGAGGTGCGGAGTAGGTCGCCGGGGACCCGGGAGGCCGCGGGGCGGTCGAGGAGGAACAGGGTCTCCGAGCGGCCGCGGGCGCCGGCGGCCGGCACCTGCACCGGTCCGGCCCCGCTTAGCGCCATGCGGACGGCGTCGGCCTTCTCCGCGCCCGCGGCGAGCACCCAGACCTCGTGGGCCGCCAGGATCGAGGGCAGGGTCAGCGAGATCCGGATGGGCGGCGGCTTGGGCGCGCCGCGCACGGCGACGACGGGCCGCTCGTCGTACAGCGCGGGCATGCCGGGGAACAGCGACGCCACGTGGGCGTCGGGCCCGATGCCCAGCATGAGCACGTCGAACTCCGGGACGTCGGAGTGGTCCTCGGGTCGCGTCGACCTGGCGAGGTCCTCCGCGTACGCCTCGGCCGCCGCCTCGGGGTCGGAGCCGTACGCGCCGCCCGCGGCGGGCATCGGGTGCACGCGGGCAGGGTCGAGCCTGACGTGGTCGAGGAGCGTGGCGCGGGCGGAGGTCTCGTTGCGGTCGGGGTGACCGTCGGGGAGGAAGCGCTCGTCGCCCCACCAGATCGAGAGGTGCGGCCAGTCGATCGCGTCGCGGGCGGGGGAGGCGCGCAGGGCGGCGAGCACGGCAGTGCCGATGCCACCGCCGGTCAGCACGACCGACGCGTGTCCGCGGCTCGCCTGCGTGTCGACGATCCTGGTGACCAGTCGGGCGGCGACGGTCTGGGCGAGAAGCTCGCTGTCGCGGTGCACGTGGACCGCGGGAGTGGCGCTCATCAGTAGACGCGCCCGCTTCCTCGTTCGCCTTCGGCAGGTACCGCGGCGATGCTATGACCGGTTCCGGAAGTATCGCGATCCCTACCTGCGGCTCGCTCGTCAGCTCCTGCGCTCATGTCGACCTCTTCTTCACCTTGCGCTGCCCCGAGTTGCCGTTGATCCGCTTCGCGTGCGCGGCGAGGGTCTCGCTGTAGACCTCGTCCGGGTCGAGGCGGCGGAGCTCCTCGGCGAGCAGCTCGGAGATGTCCCTGCGCGGTAGCGAGACCCGCCGATCCGGGTCGCCAGGCCGGGACAGTGTCGCCAGCCGGCCGTCGGGTCGGTGCAACGTGATCTCGCCGCCTGGCACGGTCAGGGAGACGCCGGTGATCCCCGGTCCGCGGCTCGCCACGCGTTCGACCTTGACGCGCAGGCGCTGCTGCAGCCAGCTCACCAGCAGGTCGCCGCTCGGGTTGCCGCGCGCCGCCGACACCCTGCCACCGCGGATCCGACCGGGGTTCTGGTCGATCGCGGCGGCGAGCAGGGTGCGCCACGGGGTCAGCCGGGTCCAGGCGAAGTCGGTGTCGCCGGGCCGGTACGTCGTCGCGCGCTGCGGCAGGGTGCGTCCGCCGCGGGGGCTCGACGCGGCGTCGGTGACCCGCCGCTGGGCGATCCTGCCGAGCTCGGTGTCGGCGACGTCGACGGGCGCGCTGCCCGGCCACCACACGACCACCGGGGTGTCCGGCAGCAGCAGCGGGAGGACCACCGAGTCGGCGTGCTGCCCGAGCCGGCCGGCCAGCCGCAGGACCACGCACTCGACGAGTCCCGTCTCGCTGCCGACGGTGACCTCGGCGTCGAGGCGCGCCTTCTCCCGGCCCGAGTGCCTGATGACGGTGAGGATCCGGCAGGGGTGCTCGCGGGCAGCCTCGGTCGCCGCGCGCAGCGCCTCGTCGTGGTCCGGCTCGGTCGCCACGACCACCAGCGTCAGCACCATGCCGACGGCGGGGCTGCCGCTGTGCCGGCGCGCGTCGAGGAGGGCAGCCGCGACCGCCGAGCTGTCGGTGTCGGTCAGGTCGATCCGCATCGGGGTGTTCCCTTCCTCAGGGCCGGCGCCAGCTGCGGCCGTCGCGCGCGAGCATCTGGTGGGCCGACTCGGGTCCCCAGCCGCCGGACGGGTACGGATCGGGTCTGGCCCTCGAGGCCCAGTGCTCCTCGATCGGGTCGAGGATCTGCCAGGACAGCTCGACCTCTTCGTGCCGCGGGAACAGCGGCGGGTCACCGAGCAGCACGTCGAGCAGCAACCGCTCGTACGCCTCGGGGCTCGCCTCGGTGAACGACTCGCCGTACGCGAAGTCCATGTTGACGTCGCGGACCTCCATCGCCGTGCCCGGCACCTTCGAGCCGAACCTGACGGTGACGCCCTCGTCCGGCTGCACCCGGATCACGATCGCGTTGTGGCCGAGCTCCTCGGTGGCGGTCTCGGCGAACGGGAGGTGCGGTGCGCGGTGCAGCTCGAGTGCGATCTCGGTCACCCGGCGGGCCAGCCGCTTGCCGGTGCGGAGGTAGAACGGCACGCCCGCCCACCGGCGGGTGTCGACCTCGAGGCGCACCGCCGCGTACGTCTCGGTGGTCGAGCTCCGCGTGATGCCCTCCTCCTGGAGGTAGCCGCCGACCTGCACGCCGCCCTGCCAGCCCGCCGCGTACTGACCCCGCGCGGTGTGCAGGTCGAGGCGCGCCGGCAGCTTGACCGCGCTGAGCGCCTTCTCCTTCTCCATCCGCAGGTCGCGGGCGTCGAAGGAGATGGGCTCCTCCATCGCGACCAGGGCGAGCAACTGCAGCAGGTGGTTCTGGATGACGTCGCGCGCGGCGCCGATGCCGTCGTAGTAGCCGGCGCGGCCGCCGATGCCGATGTCCTCGGCCATGGTGATCTGTACGTTGTCGACGTAGTTGCGGTTCCAGATCGGCTCGAACATCGTGTTGGCGAACCGCAGGGCGAGGATGTTCTGGACGGTCTCCTTGCCCAGGTAGTGGTCGATGCGGAAGACCGAGTCGGGCGGGAACACGGCGTCGACGGTGCGGTTGAGGTCGCGTGCGGACTCGAGGTCGTGGCCGAACGGCTTCTCGATGACGACGCGCCGCCAGCCGGTGCCCTGGTCGGCGAGTCCCGACGACTTCAGCTGCTCGACCGTACGCGGGAAGAGCCCGGGCGGCACCGAGAGGTAGAACGCGTGGTTGCCGCGGGTGCCGCGCTCGCGGTCGAGGTCGTCGACGGTCTCGCGCAACCGCTCGAACGACGGGTCGTCGCCGAGCTCACCCGGCACGAACCGGCAGCCGTCGGCGAGCTGCTGCCAGACCGTCTCGCGGAACGGGGTGCGGGAGTGTGCCTTGACCGCGTCGTGCACGATCTTGGTGAAGTCCTGACGCTCCCAGTCACGCCTGGCGAACCCCACCAGCGCGAAGCCCGGCGGCAGCAGGCCGCGGTTGGCCAGGTCGTAGATCGCCGGCATCAGCTTCTTGCGTGACAGGTCGCCGGTGACCCCGAAGATCACCAGGCCGCAGGGACCCGCGACCTGCGGCAGCCGCCGGTCTCGCTGGTCGCGAAGCGGGTTGGTCCACTGCGTGCGGGCAAGGCTCACGAGTGCTCCGTCTCGGCAGTGTGCTCAGCCGATGGCGGCGAGCAGTTGGCGTAGGCCCGTGGTGCGGTAGGTCAGGTGCAACCGGACGACGGGGAATCCCTTGTCGTGCAGGACGTCGTAGTCGCCGGCCGCCTGCGCGGCGATGAGGCGGCCGAACGTGTACGGCCGGTCGGGCACGTCGAGGTCGGTGTCGACGGCTCCGGTGATCTCCAGGAACCCGCCGTTCGGGTGACCGCCCTTGTGGTACTGGCCGGTCGAGTGCAGGAAGCGCGGGCCCCAGCCGAACGTGACCTGGACGCCGAGCCGCTCCGCCAGGGCGACGCGCAGTCGCTCGGCCTCGGCGTCGCCGACCCGGTCGAGGTACGCGAGCACGGCGAGGTAGCCGCGGTCGGGGACCCGGCCGGCCAGCGCGTCGACCGCCTCGCGCAGGGTGCGTGCACCGGCGAGCAGGTCGGCGTCGGCGTAGACCTCGACGGCGCCGTCGACGAGCGCGGGTGCGGCGGCGCCGTCCGGCGCGGGTTCGTCGAGCAGCTCGCGTGTCCGCTTCTTCGCCTCCTCGACGTTGGGCTGGTCGAACGGGTCGATGCCGATGACGCGGCCCGCGACCACGACCGCGGTCTCCCAGAGCAGCATCAGGGCGCCGAGCGGTCCGGCCGTCGACACGTGGTCGACCCGGGGGACCCTGAGGCCGATCGCGACGGGCGTGCAGTCGTCGCCGGCGTTGCGCCACCCGGGCCCGGCGACCCCGCCGGCGTCGACGGGCAGGAGCCCGCGTCCCTCCTTGCCGGTGGACTCGGCGACGAGCTGCTCGGTCCACGCGGCGAAGCCGGGCAGGTCGGAGCCGTGGTCGCCGAGGACGACCTTCTCGCGTCCCGCCTCGTGCGCGCCGCCGAGCACCGCGCCGAGGACGAGCGCCGGGTTGTCCGCGGAGTCCTCGGCGAGCGTGGCCATCGCGTCCTCGGCGTCGTCGAGGAGCTGCGACACGTCGGCGCCGGCGAGGCCGGCGGGCACCAGCCCGAAGGCGGTGAGTGCGCTGTACCTGCCGCCGACGTTCGGGTCGGCGAGGAAGGTCCTGCGGTAGCCCTCGCGTTCGGCGAGCTCGGCGAGTGGCGACCCGGGGTCGGTCACGACGACGATCCTGCTCGCGGCGTCGATGCCGGCCTCGGTGAACGCCTGGACGTATGCGCGGCGCTGGCTGTCGGTCTCGACGGTGCCGCCGGACTTGCTCGACACCACGACGACGGTGCGGTCGAGCCGCTCCTCCAGCGCGCGCCGGACCACACCGGGGTCGGTGCTGTCGAGGACCGTCAGCTCGACGTCGGCCGCCGCCGTGATCACCTCGGGCGCGAGCGAGGACCCGCCCATGCCGCACAGCACGACGCGGTCGATCCCGTCCGCGCGCAGCGAGGCGCGCAGGGCGTCGATCTCGGCGAGCAGTGGACGGGACGTGCGCGCCAGATCGACCCAGCCGAGCCTGACCGACGCCTCGGACTCGGCCGCCTCGCCCCACAGTGTGGTGTCCTTCGCGGCGACACGGCTCGCGACCTTGTCGCGCACGAGCCGGTCGAGGACGTCGGCGTACGCCGGGCCCTGGACGGTGACCGTGAGGCCGGGGTCGGAGGAGACGCCGGGGCTGACGCTCATGTGGCGGTATCCGGCGCGAGGCGTCGGAGCTCCGCGGTGACGGCGTCGATCAGCTCGTTCCAGGAGGTGGCGAACTTCTCCACCCCCTCCTCCTCGAGCACCCGGACGACGTCGTCGTAGGAGATGCCGATGTCGTCGAGGGCGCGGAGCGCGGACCTCGCGTCGTCGTAGTGAGCGCGCACGGAGTCGCCGGTCACCATGCCGTGGTCGGCGGTCGCGTGGATCGTCGCCTCGGGCATCGTGTTGACGACGCCGGGCGCGATGAGCTCGTCGACGTAGATGGTGTCGGGCATCGACGGGTCCTTGGTGCTCGTCGACGCCCACAGCGGACGCTGCGGACGGGCACCGGCGGCGCCGAGCGCCTGCCAGCGCTCGCTGCCGAACTTCTGCTCGTACAGCTCGTACGCGAGCCGCGCGTTCGCGATCGCCGCCTTGCCCTTCAGCGCGTTGGCCGCGTCGCCGCCGATCTTGTCGAGGCGCTTGTCGACCTCGGTGTCGACCCGGCTGACGAAGAACGACGCCACCGAGCCGATGAGCGAGAGATCGCGGCCGACCTTGCGCGCACGCTCGAGACCCTCGAAGAACGCGTCGATCACGTCGCCGTAGCGGTCGAGCGAGAAGATCAGCGTGACGTTGATGCTGATGCCCTCGGCGAGGCACTGGCTGATCGCGGGCAGGCTCTCCACCGTGGCCGGGATCTTGATGAACAGGTTGGGCCGGTCGACCAGCCACCACAGCTGCCGCGCCTCGGCGATGGTGGCCTCGGTGTCGCCGGCGAGACGGGGGTCGACCTCGATCGAGACCCGGCCGTCGACGCCCGCCGTGGAGTCGTAGACCGGACGCAGCACGTCGCACGCCCAGCGGATGTCGTACGTCGTGATCATCCGCAGCGCCTCGCCGACGTCGACGCGGCGGGCCGCGAGGTCACGGGTCTGGTCGTCGTACTTGTCGGACCCGGTGATCGCCTTCTGGAAGATCGTCGGGTTGCTCGTCACGCCGACGACGTGCTGGTCCTGCACGAGCTCGGCCAGGTTGCCGGAGGCGAGCCGCTCCCGCGAGACGTCGTCCAGCCAGATCGCGACGCCCTCCGCGGACAGCCGCGCCAGGATCTCACTCATCGTCTGCTCCTCCTCGCGGTCGCGGGCACACGCGCTAGGCCCTCGACCTCTCCATGCTGGAATGTGCGGCCGCCACCACGCGCTCGGCGGTGAGGCCGTACTGCTCGTACAGGGTCTGGTAGTCGGCCGACGCGCCGTAGTGCTCCAGGCTCACACACTCGCCGGTGCCGCCGACGATCTCGTGCCAGCCCTGCGCGACCCCGGCCTCGATCGAGACGCGCGCGCGGACGGCCGGCGGGAACACCGTGTCGCGGTACGCCTGGTCCTGCTCCTTGAACCACTCGACGCAGGGCATCGACACCACCCGGGTGGGCGTGCCCTCGACCTGCAGCCGCTCGCGGGCCGCCAGCGCGATCTGCACCTCGCTGCCGGTGCCGACGACGACGACCTCGGGCAGGCCGCCCTCGGCGTCGGCGAGCACGTAGCCGCCGCGGGCCACGCCCTCCGCGGACGCCATGCCCGCGCCGGGGGACCTGTCGAAGACCGGGACGTTCTGCCGGGTGAGCAGGAGACCGGCGGGCCGGTCGGTGTGCTCCAGCACCGTGCGCCACGCGATCGCGGTCTCGTTGGCGTCGGCCGGCCGGACGACGTCGAGGCCGGGGATCGCGCGCAGCGCGGCGAAGTGCTCGATCGGCTGGTGGGTCGGGCCGTCCTCGCCGAGACCGACGGAGTCGTGGGTCCAGACGTAGATCGCCGGGATGCCCATCAACGCCGCGAGGCGGACCGAGCCGCGCATGTAGTCGCTGAAGGTGAGGAAGGTGCCGCCGTAGGGGCGGGTGAGACCGGCCAGGCAGATGCCGCTCAGCGCGGCACCCATCGCATGCTCGCGGACGCCGAAGTGGATGTTGCGGCCGTAGGGCGACTCGGGGAGGAACCGCGGCTCGCCCTTGATGTCGGTGTTGTTGGAGCCGGTGAGGTCGGCGGAGCCGCCCCACAACTCGGGGAGCACCGGGGCGAGCGCGTTGATGACCGCGCCGGACGCCTTGCGCGTCGCGACGGCCTTGCCCGCCTCGAACGTCGGGAGGCTGTCGGTCCAGCCGTTCGGCAGCCGGCGCGCGACGAGCCGGTCGAGCTCGGCGGCGCGGTCGGCGTCGGCCTCGCGCCAGGCGACGTAGCGCTTGTCCCACTCGGCGCGCAGCTCGCGACCGCGGTCGGCGACCTGCCTTGCGTGGGCGAGCACGTCGTCGGGCACGTCGAACGTCTTCGCCGGGTCGAAGCCGAGGATCTCCTTGGTCGCCGCGACCTCGCCGGCGCCGAGCGCCGAGCCGTGGGCCGGGCCGGTGTTCTGCGCGTTGGGCGCGGGCCACGCGATGATCGACCGCACGCTGATCAGCGACGGACGCTCGGTCTCGTCGCGGGCGGCGACGAGCGCGTCGTGCACGGCCTGGACGTCGTTGACGTCGTCGAGGGTCTGGGTGTGCCAGCCGTACGCGGCGTACCTGGCCGCCACGTCCTCGCTGAACGCGACGTCGGTGTTGCCGTCGATGGAGATGTGGTTGTCGTCGTACAGGACCACGAGGTTGCCGAGTCGCTGGTGACCGGCGAGGCTCGACGCCTCGCTCGCGACGCCCTCCTGCATGTCGCCGTCGGAGGCGAACACCCAGACCGTGTGGTCGAGGATGCCGTCGCCGGCCGCCGCGTCGGCGTCGAGCATGCCGCGCACGCGACGCGCGCCCATCGCCATGCCGACCGCGGTGCTGATGCCCTGGCCGAGTGGACCCGTGGTGGTCTCGACGCCGGCCGTGTGGCCGTACTCCGGGTGTCCGGGCGTGAGGCTGCCCCACCGCCGGTACGCCTTGAGGTCATCGAGGGTGAGGCCGTACCCGGAGAGGAAGAGCTGGATGTACAGGGTGAGGCTGCTGTGCCCGCACGACAGGACGAACCGGTCGCGGCCGAGCCACTCGGGATCGGACGGGTCGTGCCTGAGGAGTCGCTGGTAGAGCAGGTAGGCGGCCGGTGCGAGGCTCATCGCCGTGCCCGGGTGGCCGTTGCCGACCTGTTCGACGGCGTCCATCGCCAGGACGCGGACGACATCGACGGCCCTGGCGTCGAGATCGGTCCACTCCAGCTTCACCTCGGTCATGCGGCTCCTTCCTCCCGTTCACCACCTCGAGCCTATCCCCGCGCGAGGGGTACGAAGCAGAACCTTCCCACCCGTGGCCGGCCCATGCTCAGGGGGGTCGCAGCGACTCGCTGACCCTCACCGGGGTGTGGCGGTGACGGAGCACTAGAGTGACCTCGCCACTGTCCGTCCGAACGTTTGAGGTATGCGTGGTCCGCCCCGAGGCTCACTCGTGACCGCTGTCACGAGCCGTCCACCGGCTCTCGACTCCGTCGAACGGGCGCCCCGGACGTTCGCGACGACGCTTCGTGCGTACGTCGGCCTCACCAAGCCGCGCATCATCGAGCTGCTGCTGATCACCACCGTCCCCGTGATGTTCCTCGCGGCCCGCGGCGTGCCGCCGCTGTGGCCGGTGGTCGCGACGCTCATCGGCGGCACGCTGTCGGCCGGCAGCGCCAACGCGCTGAACTGCTACATCGACCGTGACATCGACATGGCGATGCGCCGCACCAGGCGCCGCCCGCTGCCGTCGGCGTCGGTGACGCCGCGTGAGGCGCTCGTCTTCGGCACGGTGCTCGGCATCGTGTCCACGGTCTGGCTGGCGCTGGCGGTCAACCCGCTCTCGGCGTGGCTGGCGCTCGGCGCCAACCTCTTCTACGTCTTCGGCTACTCGCTCCTGCTCAAGCGGCGCACGTCCGCCAACATCGTCTGGGGCGGGATCGCCGGCTGCTTCCCGACCCTCATCGGCTGGACGGCGATCACCGGTCGGCTCTCGCTCGCCCCGGTGGCGCTCTTCCTCGTGGTGTTCTTCTGGACCCCGCCGCACACCTGGGCGCTGGCGATCCGTTACCGCGACGACTACGCGACCGCGGGCGTGCCCATGCTCCCCGCCGTCGCTCCCGCACGGACCGTCGCCTGGCGCATCCTGGTGTACAGCGTCCTGACCGTGGCAGCCTCGCTGCTGCTCTGGCCGCTGGCGCACACCGGTCCCGTCTACGTCATCGCGGCAGCAGTGCTCGGCGTCGTCCTCCTCGTCGAGGCGGGCAACCTGCTGCGCCGGGCGTGGGCGAACGGCGACAACGCCGCCCTGCTCAAGCCGATGCGTCTCTTCCACTGGTCGAACATGTACGTCGCGCTGCTCTTCGTCGCGGTGGCGGTCGATGCGCTCCTGCGCTGAACGAGCTCCCAAGCGGGGACGGCTCGCCGGCGACGGGTGTGGCGCCGCTGCGCCGGGGGAGGGCTAGGCTTCCCAGCCATGACTACGAGCTCATGGGTGAGGGAGACGCTCGAGGGGCGTGCGGGGCGTCCGCGCAGGCCCGTCCTCGGCGTCCTCGGGTGGTGCGGTGTCGGAGTGTGCGGGCTCCTCGCCCTCGGCTACGTGTTCCTCGCCGGCGGACCTGGTGGGTTCATCCTCGGGCTGCTCTTCGCCCTGCTGCCGGTGCCGCTGCTGGTCTTCGCGATCCTCAGCCTCGACCGGCTCGAGCCGGAGCCGACGCGCAACCTGGTGCTCACGTTCGCCTGGGGCGCCGCGGTCTCGATCGCCATCGCGCTCGCGCTCGGCATCCCGCTCAACCTGGTGTCCGACGCACCGCTGTGGGGCCTGTCGGTCGTCGCGCCGTTCACCGAGGAGCTCGCCAAGGGCGCGATCATCTTCATCATCCTGCACGTGCGGAAGACCGAGCTCGACGGCCCGACCGACGGGATCATCTACGCCGGCATGGTGGGCCTGGGTTTCGCATTCACCGAGAACATCATGTACTACGGCATGGCGCTCAACGAAGGAGCGGGCAACCTCGTCGGCACGTTCGTGATGCGCGGGATCTTCTCCCCGCTCGCGCACCCGCTGTTCACCGCCGCGACCGGCATCGCGCTGGGATATGCGGCGCTCAAGCGCGACACGGCGATGCGCTGGGTGCTGCCGATCGGCGGGCTCATCGTCGCGATGATCCTGCACGGCGCCTGGAACGGTCTCAGCACCCTGTTCAGCATCTTCGGACTGGCGTTCGTGTACTTCTGCCTCATGGTCCCGATGCTCGTCGCGTGCATCCTCATCGCGTACTTCGACCGCAAGCGGGTACTGCGCTCGATGACCACCCACCTGCCGGCGTACGTGCCCGCGGGCATCTTCGCCCACGACGAGGTCGGCCTGCTGTCGACGATGAAGTCGCGCCGCAAGATGCGCCACCTGATGCGCGACTACCAGCAGGCCGCGACCGAGCTGGCGATGCTCGACGACCATGCCGCGCGGGGCACCGCGGGCGCGGAGTACGGCCCGCGGCGCGAGGCGCTCGTCCGCATCCTGATGATGTGCAAGCGGGCGTTCCCCGGCAACGAGCGGATGGCCCAGAACCTCGCCGAGGTCGAGGGCACCCTGCCGCCGCCCCCGATGCCCAAGCGCCCGGTCGGAGCGCCGATCCCGCCGCAGCAGGGCCAACGGATGGGGCCGCCCCCCGGATACCCGATGGGCCCGCCCCCGGGTCAGCTGCAGGGCCCGCCGATGGGCCTACCGCCGGGCGGCCCGCAGGGCCCGCCCCCCGGACCCGGTCCGCAGCCGGGTGGGCCCGGCCCGCAGTACGGCCGGCCACCGGGACCCCCGCAGGGCCCGCCTCCCGGGTACGGGCAGCAGGGTCCTGTCGGTCCGGGTCCCGGCGGTCCCCAGGGACCGCCCGGTCCCCAGGGACCGCCCGGTCCCCAAGGGCCGCCCTCGAGCGAGCCGCCGGGCCAGCAGCCCGACCGGTGGCGGCCGGTCTCCTGACATCCGGCCGTCGAGTGCGGGTCGGTCACCGGTCGGCGATGGTGTCGGCGCCCGCGTAGTCGGGGAGCTCGACGTCCGTCGCGAGGGAGTCGCTGCTCGACACGAGCAGCCGGCGGCCCAGCCGGGTCCGGAACACGGAGTCACGCAGCCACAGCCCGCCGCGGGTGCGCGGGGCGAGGAACGCGCCCGGGTTCGCGCGCTTCTGCCAGCGCCCGGAGTAGCCACGCATCCGGCGCTCGTACGCGGCGTAGGCGGTGCGGTGGTCGCCGCCCGCGGCGGCGAGCTCCCCGGCGAGCACGTACGCCCCGACGACGCCGGTGCCCACGCCCATGCCGCCGAGGGTGACGCCCCAGCCGGCGTCGCCGAGCAGCACGATCCTGCCGGTGGACCAGTGCGGGACGCTCACGTGGCTGATCGAGTCGAAGTACAGGTCCTCCGCGCGGGTCAGCGACTCGAGCAGGTGGGGAACGTGCCAGGGCATTCCGGCGAACGCCTCGGTGACGACCTGCTTCTGCCGCTCGACGTCGCGCCATCCGACGTCCAGCCGCGGCGACGCGAACACGACGAGGGCGCCGGCGCTGGACGGATCGCGGGAGTCGGCGGCGACGCTGGCCATCCGGCCGGGCTCGTTGTACTGCTGCGCGACGGTGTCCACCCCGAGGTCGTTCGGCAGGTCCCAGCCCGCGAGGTAGTGACCGAGGTGCCGCACGTACCGCGACTCCTCGCCGAACGCGAGACGCCGAACGGTCGAGTGCAGTCCGTCCGCGCCGACGACGAGGTCGAAGGTCCGTGGCGCGGCGGTGGCGAACTCGACGTGCACGCCGTCCGCACGCTCGGTCAGGCTCGTGACGGTGTCGCCGAAGAGGAACTCGACGCGCTCGGCGCACCGCTCGCACAGGACCCGGGACAGGTCGCGGCGGTGGACCTCGACCTCGCCGCCCGCGAACTCCTCGGGCAACCGGAAGATCTCCCGGCCGTTCTCGTCGACACGGCACATCGCGCCGCCGTGGGTCTGGATCCCGCGGAGCTCGTCGAGGATGCCCATCCTCTCCAGCACGCCCAGGTGCGTCGGGCCGCGGAAGTCGACGGCGAAGCCGCTCGACCGGAGCGCGGGGGCGATCTCGATCACGGTCGTGTCCGCACCGTACCGGGAGAGCCAGGACGCCACCGCGGGCCCGGCGACGCCGGCACCGGAGACGAGGACGCGCGTACCGCGCAGGGGAGTGGAGTGCATGGGTGCCGCTTTTCGATGAGGGTGAGTTACTGTGTCTATCGGATACAGTGGACCTTAGACACAGTTATCCGCCCGTGGCAAGGGAGATGAGCGGATGAACGTCGTCGAGCTGCTCTGGGACGAGCGACCACCGCCGCGGCGGGGGCCGAGACCCACGCTCACCGTCGAGGCGATCGCCTCGGCCGCGATCGAGATCGCCGACGCCGAGGGGCTCGCTGGCGTCACCATGGAGCGCACCGCGCGGGCGGTGGGCGTCACCAAGATGGCGGTCTACCGGTACGTCCCCGGCAAGGTCGAGCTCGTCGCCCTCATGACCGACCTCGCGCTCGGCGACCCCCCGCACCCGGACACGGTCACCCACGGCTGGCGTGCGGGGCTCGACGCGTGGGCCAGGGAGCTCGGCGTCCGGCTCGCCCGCCATCCGTGGGTGCTCGAGACGACGCTCGGCGCGCGCGTCCTCGGCCCGCGGGAGCTGGGATGGACGGAGCGCGCTGTCGCCGCGCTCGCCGGCACCGGGCTCGCCGGCGCGGAGATGCTCGACGTGGTCGCGACGGTGGTCGGGCACATCAGGACGATGACCGAGCAGGCGACGGCGTCGGCCACCGGCACGCCCGAGCAGGACATGGACACGACGATCACCGCGCTGCTGCGGGGCCGGGAGGACCGCTTCCCCGCACTGGTGGCGGCGCTCGCGTCGACGGTCGCCGAGTCGCAGGACCAGGCGCTCGACTTCGGCCTCGAGCGCATCCTCGACGGCGTGGAGCTGCTCGTCGCCGCGCGGGCGGGCGGGTCCCCGTAGGGAGGCGTCAGGCGCGGACCCTCATGGCGTAGAGCAGGCGGAGCGCCGCGACCCAGAGGACGCACGCGGCGAGCACGTGCAGGCTGACCAGCGCGGCGGGCACGCCGGTGAAGTACTGGACGAGCCCGATCGCGGCCTGCGCGACGAGGACGCCGGACAGCTGCAGCAGGCGGGTGAACGCCGGGCCCTCGGGGCGGGTGCGGCGCAGGGCGACGACGAGGGCGACGACGAGCGCCATCGTGACCCAGACCAGTCCGGAGTGCACCTTCGCGACGTCCTCGAGCTGGAACGGGTAGCGCACGGAGTCGGCGTCGCCGGCATGCGGACCCGAGCCGGTCACGACCGTGCCGGCGACCATCACCAGCAGCACCGCGACGGTGAGCGCCTGGACGAGCCGGTGCACCAGCGGCCGCACGACCACCCGCGGCGCTCCGTCGCCCTCGTGGGTGCGGACGTGCAGCGTCACCGTCAGCGCGATCATCACGAGCGTGCCGAGGAAGTGCGCCGTGACCCAGCCGGGCGTGAGCGCGTACCAGACCGTGAGCCCGCCGATGATGCCCTGCAGCAGCACGCCGGCGGGCAGCAGCGCGGCGAGGAGGACGACGTCGCGTCGGCGCGGACGCATCCGCAGCGCGACGAGCAGGCAGAACGCGACGGTCGCGAACACGGCGACACCGAGCATCCGGTTGCCGAACTCGATCGCCATGTTGAGCACGGGGTGGTCGGGGCTGTGCGTCGGCACCAGGCTGTCGCCGGTGCAGCGCGGCCAGTCGGGGCAGCCGAGGCCGGAGCTGGTGACCCGGACGACCGCACCCGTGAACGCGATGCCGACGTTCGCGACGACCGCCGCGAATGCGGCGCGCCGCATCGCCGCGGGTGACGGCTCCCACGCGGCCAACGCGCGCAGCGGGTTCGACGGGGCGGGGGAGGACGTCGTCACCCCGTCATCGTAGGAACCGCGCGTTGTCAGAACCTCAGCGGGCCATGGCCTGCTGTCGAGTCTCATAACTCACTCCCAGCGGAACGTCCGCGCCGCCGCGACCAGCGTCACCAGTGCCCAGGCGGCGAGCACGGCCGCGGCGAGGACGGGGAACCCGGTGCCGTGCTCGAGGACGTCGCGCAGTCCCTCGGCGAGCGCGGTGGACGGGAGCGCGTGCAGGACGGCCGCGACCCGGTCGGGGAACACCCGGACGGGCAGGAGGACGCCGCCGACCGCGAGGAGCACGACGTACACGAGGTTGGCCGCGGCCAGCGTCGCCTCGGCGCGCAGCGTGCCGGCCAGCAGCAGGCCGAGGCCGCTGAACGCTGCCGTGCCGAGCAGCAGCAGGACCGCCACGGACCCCGGGTCGCCCTGGGGTCGCCAGCCCAGCGCGACGGCGACCAGGCAGAGGAGCGCCACCTGGCCGAGCTCGATCGCGACGACGGCGAGCGTCTTGCCGACGAGCAGTCCGGTGCGCCCGAGCGGCGTGGCGCCGAGCAGCTTGAGAGCGCCGTACCGGCGTTCGAAACCGGTGGCGATCGCCTGGCCGGTGAACGCCGTCGACATCACCGCGAGGGCGAGGACCCCCGGAGTGACCGTGTCGACGGGACGCGGGCCGAGCGGCAGGATCGGCACGTTCGCGAGAAGCACGAGCGCGCCGACCGGGATCACCAGCGTCAGGAGCAGCTGCTCGCCGTTGCGCAGCTGCTGGCGCAGCTCGTGGACGGCGTACGCGAGGACGCGCCGGACGGCGGGAGCCGCGCCCGGTGCGGGCGACAGGTCGAGCCGACCCGGCGTCGCGGCGGTCACGGCCGGAGCTCCCTGCCGGTGAGCTCGAGGAACACGTCCTCCAGCGTGCGGCGCTCGACGCCGAGGTCGGCCGCGAGGACGTTGCGCTTCGCGCACCAGGACGTGACGGCCGCGAGTGTCGCCGGGTCGACGGGCCCCGCAGTCCGGTGCAGCAGGTAGTGGCCGGACGGCGCCTCCGTGACCGTGGTGCCCGCGGGCAGGGTGGCGAGCAGGTCCGTCGTGTCGAGCCCGCCAGGGGCGCGGAATGAGAGCCGGTCGTCCGGCGAACCGGTCAGCTGGTCGGGCGCGCCCGACGCCAGCACGCGCCCGCGGTCGATGATCACGACGTCGTCGGCGAGGCGTTCCGCCTCCTCCAGGTAGTGGGTGGTGAGCAGCACGCTCGCGCCGGCGTCGCGCAGGCCCGCGATGACGTCCCAGGTGGCGTGCCTGGCCTGGGGATCGAGGCCCGCGGTCGGCTCGTCGAGGAACGCGACCTCCGGCCGTCCGACGAGCGCGAGCGCGAGGCCGAGGCGCTGCTGCTCGCCGCCCGAGAGCCTGCGGTAGGGCGTCCGTGCCACCCGGGTGAGTCCCAGCAGCTCGAGCAGCGCGTCCGGGTCGTGGGGTCGCGCGTGGCACCTGGCGACGGTGCGCAGCAGCTCGCGCGGGCGCGCGGCCGGATAGACGCCGCCCGCCTGCAGCATGACGCCGATCCGAGGTCGCAGGGCCCGCCCGTCGGCGAGGGGGTCGAGCCCGAGCACCCGCACCGTCCCCGCGTCGGGGCGGCGGAAACCCTCGCAGCACTCCACGGTGGTGGTCTTGCCCGCCCCGTTGGGTCCGAGCACGGCTGTGACGCTCCCGCGACGGACGGTGAGGCCGACCCCGTCGACGGCCGTGTGCTCGCCGTACCGTTTGGTGAGGTCGTCGACCTCGACCGCGGGTGGGGAGCCGGCTGCCACACCAGGAGTCTAGGGACGCCGCCGCGCCGGTGAGGTGGCGGAGGGTCCCCGGACAGTGGCGGCATGACGAGGGTCACGTGGGGCCGGGTTTGTCACCCGGCAGGATTTACGACAGACTTATGTTGTGAAAAGCATCGGATCCGGCTACGAGACCGCGGGCACTGCCGCCCGTGGTACCCGTGACCGCGTGTTCCGGCTGGTGCTCGAGGTGGGCCCCGTGACCGCCGCCGACCTGGCGGACCGGCTCGAGCTCACCCCGGCGGCCGTCCGCCGCCATCTCGACGCGCTCGTCGAGCTCGGCTACGTCGCCGATCGCGAGGCGCCGCAGCGCGGCCAGCGCGGACGCGGCCGGCCGGCGCGGGCGTTCATGATCACCGACGTGGGCAGAGACGCGTTCTACCAGAGCTACGACGACCTCGCGGCGAGCGCGTTGCGCTACGTCGGCGACATCGCCGGGCCCGACGCCGTCGCGGAGTTCGCGCGGCACCGGATCGCCGAGCTCGAGCGCAGGTACCACCAGTACCTCGCGGAGGTGCCGCAGGAGCGGCGGGCGGAGGCGCTCGCCGCGGCGTTGAGCACCGACGGATACGCTGCCTCGGTCGCGCCGACACCGTTCGCCGGGGGCGGCGAGCAGCTGTGCCAGCACCACTGTCCCGTCGCTCACGTGGCGACGGAGTTCCCGCAGCTCTGCGAGGCGGAGACAGAGGCGTTCGAGCGACTGCTGGGCACCCACGTCCAACGACTCGCGACCATCGCCAAGGGTGATGGCGTGTGCACGACCCATGTGCCGGGACGGTCCGCGACCCCCTCGCGGCCCGCGCGGCAGGCACCACCACCGAAGAAGAAGACGACGAGATCGTCCGGGAGGACGTCGGCATGACGACAACAGCGCATCCCGAACTCGAAGGACTCGGCAACTACCAGTGGGGTTGGCACGACTCCGACGATGCGGGTGCCAAGGCACAGCGCGGCCTGACCGCGGAGGGCGTCCAGCGCATCTCCGCGATGAAGGACGAGCCCGAGTGGATGCTCAAGACCCGGCTCAAGGGACACAAGCTGTTCCAGACCAAGCCGATGCCCACCTGGGGTGCGGAGCTCGACACCATCGACTTCGACAACATCAAGTACTTCGTCAGGTCGACCGAGAAGCAGGCGACGTCCTGGGACGAGCTGCCCGCGGACATCAAGAACACCTACGACAGGCTCGGCATCCCCGAGGCGGAGAAGCAACGCCTGATCGCCGGCGTCGCCGCGCAGTACGAGTCCGAGGTCGTCTACCACCAGATCCGCGAGGACCTGGAGGAGAAGGGCGTCCTGTTCCTCGACACCGACACGGCGCTGCGGGAGCACCCGGAGCTGTTCCGCGAGTACTTCGGCACGGTCATCCCGCCGGGCGACAACAAGTTCTCGGCGCTCAACACGGCGGTGTGGTCGGGCGGCTCGTTCATCTACGTGCCGAAGGGCGTGCAGGTCGACATCCCGCTGCAGGCCTACTTCCGGATCAACACCGAGAACATGGGCCAGTTCGAGCGCACGCTGATCATCGTCGACGAGGACGCCTACGTCCACTACGTCGAGGGCTGCACCGCCCCGATCTACTCCAGCGACTCGCTGCACTCCGCCGTCGTCGAGATCGTCGTCAAGAAGGGCGCGCGCTGCCGCTACACGACCATCCAGAACTGGTCGAACAACGTCTACAACCTCGTCACCAAGCGGGCGATCGCCCACGAGGGCGCGACGATGGAGTGGATCGACGGCAACATCGGCTCCAAGGTGACGATGAAGTACCCGGCCGTCTGGCTGATGGGTGCGCATGCGAAGGGCGAGACCCTGTCCGTCGCCTTCGCCGGTGAGGGACAGCACCAGGACGCCGGCGCCAAGATGGTCCACGCCGCGCCGCACACCTCGTCGACGATCATCTCGAAGTCGGTGGCGCGCGGCGGCGGTCGCACGTCCTACCGCGGCCTGGTCCAGGTGCTCGACGGCGCCAACCACTCCGCCTCGACGGTGAAGTGTGACGCGCTGCTCATCGACACCATCAGCCGCTCCGACACCTATCCGTACGTCGACGTCCGCGAGGACGACGTGCAGATGGGCCACGAGGCCACCGTGTCGAAGGTGAGCGACGACCAGCTGTTCTACCTGATGAGCCGCGGCCTCAACGAGGACGAGGCGATGGCCATGATCGTCCGCGGGTTCATCGAGCCCATCGCCAGAGAGCTGCCGATGGAGTACGCCCTCGAGCTCAACCGCCTGATCGAGCTGCAGATGGAAGGAGCCGTGGGTTGACAGCCGGTATCGAGATCTCCCCGCATTCCCACGGGGGAGGAGCCGAGGCCGCGGCGGCCGAGGCACAGTCCAAGCTCCATGCCACCGCGTCCTTCGATGTCGACGACTTCGCCGTCCCCGGGGCGCGCGACGAGGAGTGGCGGTTCACCCCGCTGAAGCGACTCGGCGGGCTGCACGACGGCTCCGCCAAGACCGACGGCGGGGTGACCGTCGAGGCCGACGTCCCCGACCCCGTACGGGCGGAGACGGTGGGGCGTGACGACCCGCGCATCGGTCGGGCCGGCACGCCGACCGACCGGATCGCGGCGCAGGCGTGGTCGGGCTTCGAGAAGGCGACGGTGGTGACCGTCCCGCGCGAGGCGCGGCCCGAGCGCCCCGCGTTCGTCTCGGTACGCGGCAACGGCGGCACGAGCTACGGGCACATCGTCATCGACGTCGAGCCTCTCGCGGAGGTCACCGTCGTCCTCGACCACACCGGCAGTGCCGTCTACGCGGCCAACGTCGAGGTCAACGTCGGCGACGGCGCGCAGCTCACCCTGGTGGCGTTGCAGGACTGGGCCGACGACGCGATCCACGTCTCGCACCACTACGTACGCCTGGGCCGCGACGCGCGGATCAAGTCCGTGGTGGTCACCTTCGGTGGCGACGTGGTCCGCCTCTACCCGCAGGTGCGCTACACCGAGCGTGGCGGCGACTGCGAGATGTACGGGCTGTACTTCGCCGACTCGCCGCAGCACCTGGAGCACCGGCTGTTCGTCGACCACTCGGTTCCTGACTGTCGCAGCAGGGTCGAGTACAAGGGTGCGCTGCAGGGCACCGACGCGCACACCGTCTGGATCGGCGACGTGCTGATCCGGCCGGACGCCACGGGCACCGACACCTACGAGCTCAACCGCAACCTGGTGCTCACCGACGGCGCCCGCGCCGACTCCGTGCCCAACCTGGAGATCCTCACCGGGGAGATCATCGGTGCCGGGCACGCGAGCACGACGGGCCGGTTCGACGAGGAGCAGCTGTTCTACCTGCAGTCGCGCGGCATCCCCGAGATCGACGCACGCAGGCTCGTCGTCCGCGGGTTCTTCGCCGAGGTGATCCAGCAGATCGAGGTCCCCGAGGTACGCGACCGGCTGTTCGAGCGGGTCGAGGAGGAGCTCCAGGCGGTGGGGACCTGAGATGGGCGACACGGCCGGCCGGGACTCGACCATGACCTTTGCACGCGTGTGCGCCGTCTCCGACCTCGCCGAGGGTGACGTCAGGCGGGCCGAGGTCGACGGCGTCCCCGTCGCGGTGGTCCGCGCGGAGGACGGCATGTTCTACGCCTGCCACGACGTGTGCACGCACGAAGAGGTGCCGCTGTCCGAGGGCGACGTCGAGGGCACGACCATCGAGTGCTGGCTGCACGGCTCGCGCTTCGACCTCCTCACCGGACAGCCGACCGGCCTGCCCGCCACCGAGCCGGTCGCCACCTACCCCGTGAAGATCGACGGCGACGACGTCCTCGTCGCGACAGACCAGAACCACTGAGACAGGAGTAGCTGGACACATGGCAACCCTCGAGATCCGCGACCTGCACGTCAGCGTCGGGGACAAGGAGATCCTCCGCGGGGTCGATCTGACCGTGCGGGCGGGCGAGACCCACGCGATCATGGGCCCCAACGGCTCGGGCAAGTCGACGCTCGCGTACTCGATCGCCGGCCACCCCAAGTACACGATCACCTCGGGCCAGGTGCTGCTCGACGGCGAGGACGTCCTCGCCATGAAGGTCGACGAACGCGCCCGTGCCGGCCTGTTCCTCGCGATGCAGTACCCGGTCGAGGTCCCCGGTGTCTCGGTGTCCAACTTCCTCCGCACCTCGGCGACCGCGCTGCGCGGCGAGGCTCCCAAGCTCCGCACCTGGGTCAAGGAGATGAAGGGGGCGATGGAGCAGCTCAAGTTCGACCCGGCGTTCGCCGAGCGCAATGTCAACGAGGGCTTCTCCGGCGGCGAGAAGAAGCGGCACGAGATCGTGCAGCTCGAGCTGATGAACCCCGACATCGCGATCCTCGACGAGACCGACTCCGGCCTCGACATCGACGCGCTCAAGGTCGTGTCGGAGGGCGTCAACCGCTTCGCGGCGGCCGGCGACCGCGGCGTCCTGCTCATCACCCACTACACGCGGATCCTCCGCTACATCACACCGACCTTCGTGCACGTCTTCGTCGCCGGCAGGATCGTCGAGGAGGGCGGCCCCGAGCTCGCCGAGCTTCTCGAAGCCGAGGGCTACGAGAAGTACGCCAAGGGCGCCGGGCCCGCCGCCCCCGAGGCTGCCGAGACGACGCCGGTGGGTGGCGCATCCGCGTGAGCGCCACCGGTGCCCCGGGCACGTCGAAGCGACCGGCGTACGACGTCGACCTGGTGCGCAAGGACTTCCCGATCCTCGAGCGCACCGTGCACGACGACCGCCGGCTCGTCTACCTCGACAGTGCGAACACCTCGCAGAAGCCGCGCACGGTGCTCGACGCGATGGAGGAGTTCCTCTCCAGGCACAACGCCAACATCCACCGCGCCTCGCACGCGCTCGGCGAGGAGGCGACCGAGGCCTACGAAGGCGCCAGGCTCAAGGTCGCCAGGTTCCTCGGCACCGCCGACGAGACCGAGATCGTGTTCACGAAGAACATCTCCGAGGCCATCAACCTCGTCGCGTACTCGATGGGGAACGCGTCGGCGACCGCGGGCTCCGACCCGCGCTTCCGGCTCGGCCCGGGCGACGAGATCGTCATCACCGAGATGGAGCACCACTCCAACATCGTCCCGTGGCAGCTGCTGTGCGAGCGCACCGGCGCCACGCTGCGCTGGTTCGGGGTGACCGACGAGGGACGTCTCGACCTCTCGCGGATCGACGAGCTGATCACCGAGCGCACCAAGCTCGTGTCACTCGCCCACCAGTCGAACATGCTGGGCACGATCAACCCGATCCGCGAGGTCACCGCACGCGCGCACGCCGCCGGCGCGCTGGTGTTCGTCGACGCCGCGCAGTCGGTGCCGCACTGGACCGTCGACGTCCGCGACCTGGGGGTCGACTTCCTCGGGTTCACCGGACACAAGATGTGCGGTCCGACGGGCATCGGCGTGCTGTGGGGACGCCGTGAGCTGCTCGACGCGATGCCGCCGTTCCTCGGTGGCGGCGAGATGATCGAGACCGTCGCGATGGAGCGCTCGACGTTCGCCCCGCCGCCGCACAAGTTCGAGGCCGGCACGATGCCGATCACCGAGGCCGTGGGCCTCGGCGCCGCCGTCGACTACCTCACCGAGCTGGGGCGCGACGAGGTGCGGGCACACGACGACATGCTCGTGGCGTACGCCCTCGACCAGCTCGCCGGCGTCGACGGGCTCCGCATCTTCGGTCCCACCGAGCCGGTCGACCGCGGCGCGGTGCTGTCGTTCGTCCTCGACGACGTCCACCCGCACGACGTCAGCCAGGTGCTCGACGCCGAGGGCGTCGCCGTCCGCGCGGGGCACCACTGCGCCCGTCCACTGCACACGAGGTTCGGGGTCGCGGCGAGCACGCGCGCGTCGTTCTACCTGTACAACACCAGGAGCGACGTCGACGCCCTCGTCGCGGGTCTGGCACAGGTGAAGAGGTTCTTCGGCTGATGCATCTCGAGTCGCTGTACCAGGAGATCATCCTGGACCACTACCGCCACCCGCATCACAAGGGGCTCAAGGAGCCCTTCGACACCGAGGTGCACCACGTGAACCCGACCTGCGGTGACGAGGTCACGCTGCGGGTGCGGCTCGACGGTGACACGGTCGCCGACGTCTCGTACGACTCGCTCGGCTGCTCGATCAGCCAGGCGAGCGCGTCGGTGATGACCGACCTCGTCATCGGCCGCACGGTCGGCGACGCCAAGCGGATCCACGACGAGTTCCTCGCCCTGATGAGGAGCCGAGGCGAGAGCAATCCGGACGAGGACGTCCTCGAGGACGCCGTGGCGTTCGCCGGGGTGTCACGCTACCCGGCGCGGGTCAAGTGCGCGCTGCTCGGCTGGATGGCCTGGATGGACGCGACCGCACGTAGCATGGACCACGTAGGGGAGGCCACATCATCATGAGCGAGCAGCCGGTACGTGAGCACGCCACACCGACGGGGCACACAGCGTCGGTCGCGACGACCGAGGACGTCGAGGAGGCGATGCGCGACGTCGTCGACCCCGAGCTCGGCATCAACGTCGTCGACCTCGGCCTGGTCTACGGCGTGACCGTCGACGAGGCCAACGCGGCGACGATCGACATGACGCTGACGAGCGCGGCCTGCCCGCTCACCGACGTCATCGAGGACCAGACGGCGCAGTCGCTGTCCGGCGTCGTCGACGACTTCAGGATCAACTGGGTCTGGATGCCCCCGTGGGGCCCGGACAAGATCACCGACGAGGGCCGCGAGCAGCTGCGGGCGCTCGGCTTCAACGTCTAGTCACGCGCGTCGGCGTTGACCACGACCTTGCCGCCCTCGCGGGCGTCGGCGACGCGGAACGCCTCGGCCACGTCGGCGAGCGGGTACTCATGCGTGACGATCGTCGTGACGTCGACCAGCTTCTTCGCCACGAGCTCGACGGCGCGGGGATAGACGTCGTTCATCCGCCGGGCGACGGCGAGCGTCAGGCCCTTACGGCGGGCGGGCGACGCGGGGAACGACGTGGTGTCGTCCGACGGGATCCCGGCGAGGACGACCCGGCCGCCCGGCCGCGCGGCGCGCACCGCCAATGCGACCGCGTCGTCAGGCCCCGCGACCTCGAACACGACGTCGGCGTCCACCTCGACGGAGTCCTCGGGGGACAGCACCTGGTCGGCGCCGAGCCGGCGGGCCATCTCCCGCCGGTGCGGGAGGCGCTCGACCGCCACGACGTTCGTCGCCCCGGCCAGCCGGGCGACCTGGAGCACCAGCAGCCCGACCGGCCCGCAGCCGACCACCGCGACCCGCGAGCCGAGGTGGACGTGCCCGAGGTCGATCGCGTGGATCGCGACGCCGAGCGGTTCGAGCATCGCGCCGTCCGCCGCAGTGAGGCCGTCGGGCGACGGGACCAGCAGCTCGGTCGGCCACGCGAGGTACTCCCGCAGCGCGCCGTCGCGCTCGCCCTCGCCGGCGAAGCCCACGGTGGGGCACAGGTTGCGGTACCCGCGCAGGCACGACGGGCAGTGCTCGCAGGGGACCGCAGGGTCGACCGCGACGGCCCGCCCGTCCAGCTCGCCGCCCTCGACGACGCCCGCGAACTCGTGACCGACCACGAGCGGTCGGTCGAGTCGCTTGGACCCGATGCCGCCCTCGGCGTACCAGTGCAGGTCGGAGCCGCAGAGACCCACCGCGGTCACGCGGACGAGCGACTCGCCCGGTCCGGGAACCGGGCGGGGCTCGTCGGCGATCCGCAGGTCGGCGACACCGTGCAGGCGGGCGGTTCTCATGTCCACGGCAATCCCTTCGCAGGTGGGCAACGCCGCCCGCTACCATGGGCGGGTGCATCTCACGGTCGATTGACCTCGCCCCGAGGCCGCCACGCAGCCCCATGGGGGCCGACTGGTGGCCGGACGAGCGTCCCCTCAGCCCTCGAGCCGCGAGAGTCACCCTCCCATGATCGTTGCCACTGACCTGGAGCTGCGCGCCGGCTCCCGCCTCCTGCTCGAGCAGGCGTCGTTCCGCGTCGGCCCCGGTGACCGTATCGGCCTGGTCGGGCGCAACGGCGCGGGCAAGACGACGCTCGCGAAGGTGCTCGCCGGGGTCGGCCAGCCCGCGCAGGGCACGGTGACGCGTACCGGATCGGTCGGCTACCTGCCGCAGGACCCGCGCACCGGCGACCTCGACACGCTCGCCCGCGACCGCATCCTGTCCGCGCGCGGCCTCGACGAGGTCGTCCGCCGGATGCGTCGCGGCGAGGAGCGCATCGCGCAGGCGGCCGGCCGCGCGCAGGACGACGCGATGCGGGCGTACAGCCGGCTGGAGGAGCAGTTCCTCGCGGTCGGCGGCTACTCCGCCGAGGCGGAGGCGGCGTCGATGGCCGCGAGCCTCGGCCTGCCCGAGCGGGTGCTCGCCCAGCCGATCGGCACGCTGTCGGGCGGCCAACGCAGGCGGGTCGAGCTGACGCGGATCCTCTTCGGCGACGCCGCGACGCTGCTCTTCGACGAGCCGACCAACCACCTCGACGCCGACTCGATCGTCTGGCTGCGCGACTACCTGAAGAGCACCAGGAACGGTCTCGTGGTCATCAGCCACGACGTCGGCCTGCTCGAGAACGTGGTCAACAAGGTGTACCACCTCGACGCCAACCGCATGGTGCTCGACATCTTCAACGTCGGCTGGAACGCGTACCTCCAGCAGCGCGAGACCGACGAGCGCAGGCGCAAGCGGGAGCGTGCCAACGCCGAACAGAAGGCGTCGAGCCTGCAGGCGCAGGCCGACCGGATGCGGGCAAAGGCGACCAAGGCCAGGGCCGCGCACGCCATGGACCGGCGCGCCGCGCGGATGCTCGACGGCCTGGACGACGTCCGCAGGGCGGACAAGGTCGCGAAGCTCCGGCTGCCCCAGCCCGCGTCGTGCGGACGCACGCCGCTGACGGCGCGGGGGCTGTCGAAGTCGTACGGCTCGCTCGAGGTCTTCACCGACGTCGACCTCGCCATCGACCGCGGCAGCCGGGTGGTCGTCCTCGGTCTCAACGGCGCGGGCAAGACCACCCTGCTGCGCCTGCTCGGCGGCCTGGAGCAGCCGGACACCGGCGACGTCCTGCCCGGGCACGGTCTCCGGCTCGGGTACTACGCGCAGGAGCACGAGACCCTCGATCCCGCCTCGCCGGTGCTGCAGACGATGCGCGACATCGCCCCGGGGATGACCGACACCGAGCTGCGCCGGGTGCTCGGCTCCTTCCTCTTCTCCGGCGACACCGTGGACCAGCCGACCCGCACCCTGTCCGGGGGCGAGAAGACCAGGCTCGCACTCGCGCGCCTCGTCGTGTCGCGGGCCAACGTGCTGCTGCTCGACGAGCCGACGAACAACCTCGACCCGGCGAGCCGCGAGGAGGTGCTCGGCGCCATCCGCGGGTACCCGGGGGCCATCGTGCTCGTCACCCACGACGAGGGCGCGGTCGAGGCGCTGCAGCCGGACCGGGTGCTGCTGCTGCCCGACGCCGACGAGGACCTCTGGAACGACAGCTACGTCGACCTCGTCGCCCTGAGCTGACCGGCGGGTACCCGGTGTTGACATCGCCGTGCGTAGGCCGGGAAGGTCACTTTGCCGGAACCGGTGACACGGTGCGGGCGCGCGCGTGATCATGAGAACGAGGAGTCCACTCGTTCCTGCGGAGGTGGAGAGCGTGGCCGACGTGAAGAAGGGCGCGCGGATCAGCGGTGCCGAACGCGACGAGATGGCGGCAGCGGTGCGGCGGAGGTACGAGGAGGGCTGGCCGATCCGGAGGATCGCGGCCGAGGTCAACCGCTCCTACGGATTCGTCCACCGCGTCCTGAGCGAGTCGGGAGTCACCTTGCGTGGCCGCGGGGGCGCCACCCGCAAGCGGGCGGGCGTGGGCTGACCCCGGGCACCCGCGGCACCCCGCCGGCGAGATCGGGGAAGAACGGCACCGCCATCGGTGTTCTCCTGAGCGCCGCGCTGTAATCATGTAAGCGCGGGCGGACGGGAGAGCGGATGTCGATGCAAGGGGGACCAGGGGTCTGGCAGGGCATGCGTGCGCTGCGCAGCGACCGCTCGGTCACGAAGGAGAAGATCAGCCGCGCCACGATCCGGCGTATCGGCTCCTTCGCGCGCCCGTACTGGCGTCTGGTGACGGCCCTGGTCGTCGTGCTGGTGACGAGTGCCGCGTTCGGTGCCGCCAACCCGCTGCTGTTCCGCGAGATCATCAACAAGGGCATCCTCGGCCGGAACTCCGGTCTCGTCGTCATGTTGGCACTCGTCGTCGCCGGTCTCGCCCTGCTGATGGCGGTCGCGATGATCGTGCAGCGGTGGCTGTCGTCGCGGATCGGTGAGGGCCTCATCTTCGACATGCGCACCCGGGTCTTCGGCCATGTGCAGCGCATGCCCATCGCGTTCTTCACCAGGACCCAGACCGGCGCGCTCATCTCGCGCCTCAACAACGACGTGCTCGGCGCGCAACAGGCGTTCACCAGCACGCTCGCCAACGTCGTCAGCAACCTGATCAGCGTGACGATCACGCTGGTCGCGATGTTCGTGCTGTCGTGGCAGATCACCCTCGTCGCCCTCGTGCTGCTGCCGCTCTTCCTCGTGCCCGCGCGCTACTTCGGTCGCCGCCTGCAGGCGATCACCCGTGAGTCGTACGACCTCAACGCGGAGATGAACACGCTGCTCAGCGAGCGGCTCAACGTGGCCGGCGCGACCCTCGTCAAGCTGTTCGGCCGGCACCGCGACGAGGACCGCGCGTTCGACTCGCGCGCCGGCAGGGTGCGTGACATCGGCGTCACGAGCGCCGTGTACGGCAGCTTCTTCATCGCCGCGCTGACTCTCGTCGCGGCACTGGCGACCGCTCTCGTCTACGGGTGGGGCGGCGTCCAGGCCGTCCGCGGCACGCTCGACGTCGGCACCGTGGTCGCCATGACGGCGTTCCTCGCCCGGCTGTACGGACCGCTGACGGCGCTGACCAATGTCAACGTCGACATCATGACCGCGCTCGTCTCGTTCGAGCGGGTCTTCGAGGTGCTCGACCTCGAGCCGACCGTGCGCGACAAGCCCGGCGCCGAGCGGCTGGGGCGCGACACGGCCCGGTCGATCGAGTTCGACCACGTCGACTTCAGGTACCCGACGGCGAACGAGGTGTCGCTCGCCTCCCTGGAGGCCGTCGCGACGCTCGACAGCCGGCCGGAGCAGCAGGTGCTCTTCGACGTGTCGTTCCGCGCTGAGCCGGGTCAGCTGATCGCCCTCGTCGGCCCGTCCGGCGCCGGCAAGACGACGATCTCGCAGCTCGTCCCGCGGATGTACGACGTGCAGGCCGGTTCGGTCCGTGTCGGCGGGGTCGACGTCCGCGACGCCGAGCTCGGGTCGCTGCGCGACGTGGTCGGCGTCGTCACCCAGGACGCCCACATGTTCCACGACACGGTGCGCACGAACCTCGACTACGCGCGGCCGGACGCCACCGACGACGAGATGTGGACCGCTCTCGACGCCGCGCACATCGGCGCGCTCATCCGGCTGATGCCCGACGGGCTCGACACCGTCGTGGGGGAGCGCGGCTACCGCCTGTCGGGCGGGGAGAAGCAGCGGCTCGCGATCGCCCGGCTGCTGCTCAAGGCGCCGTCGATCGTGGTGCTCGACGAGGCGACCGCGCACCTCGACTCCGAGTCGGAGGCGCTGGTCCAGGAGGCGCTGCGCACGGCGCTCGTCGGGCGCACCTCGCTCGTGATCGCCCACCGGCTCTCGACGGTGCGGGAGGCCGACCTCATCCTCGTCGTCGACGAGGGACGCATCGTCCAGCGCGGCACCCACGAGGAGCTCCTCGCGCGCGGCGGCCTGTACGCCGAGCTCTACCGCACCCAGTTCGCCCGGCAAGGGGACCTGTCAGAGGCTCAGCAGGCCCTGACCAGCTGACGTCAGTCCGCCGGGGGCGGCCAGCACTGAGGTTCTGGCAGGTCGCCGGGGCGATGGTCGTACAGTTCTCCTGTGCCGATCACCGTGGTGACCTCAGGGGTGTCGGCCAGTCAGATCCAGGTCTACCTGTCGCCGCTGGCCGAGCTGGGCGCGATGCTGCACGCCATCATCCGCGCCGACCACCACTCCCGCTCGCGGACGATCCAGCACCGTGCCCACGCCGACAGCGAGCCGGGCCTGGTCGCCATGACCCGCAGGTTCGCGCCGCTGTACGGCGCACTGCGGGCCAGGTTCTTCCTCCCGCTCGATGTCCCGAGCGGTGGCGAGGGCGACCTGGCGAAGGGCATCGCGCGGATCGGCCGGCTGTCCGTGCCCGAGTTCGTCGCGATGTGCGCGGAGCCGATCAGCGAGCAGGCACGTGACGTCGATCACGACGCACTGCTCGACGACCCGGCGGCGCGAGCGACGTTCCTCAAGCGGGTGGAGCGGATCTCGATCGCCCGCACCGAGGTCGCGCACGACCTGCTCGACGACCCGGAGCGGGTGCGGGCGCAGGTCCAGGAGTTCCTGACGGCCGCGGCCGAACGCTGGCTGACCGACGAGTGGCGCGAGCACCGTCCGCTCCTCGCCGCGGAGGCGACCCAGCGGCGCGCGGAGCTGTCGAAGTACGGCCTCGACGTGCTCGCCAGGATCTCGCCGACGGCGCTGCGCTACCGCGACCCCGACCGGGTGGTCTACGACAAGGTCAACCACGGCATCGTCACCGTGCACGACCGGCCGGTCGTCCTCGTGCCGTCGTACCACACGAGCATGCACCTCATCATCAAGCACGACGCGGGCTGGCCGATCGTGATCCAGTACGAGGCGGCCGCCCCGCGGCGCACGTCGTACGTCGACGTGACCCGGCGGATCGCCGCGTTGCAGGATCCCGCCCGGATGCGCATCTGCCGCTTCATCCAGCGCCAGCCGCGGAGCACGTCCGACCTGTCCTTGTCGACCGGGCTCGCGACGCCTCAGGTCTCCCGGCACCTGCGGGCACTGCGTGAGGCGGGACTCGTGACGGGCGCGAGGCAGGGCAAGGTCGTGTACTACTCGCTCGACGTCGACGCCATCCGGCGACTCGGCGACGACATCTTCGTCTCGCTACTGCGGTGAGCCGGCCCGTCCCCGACCGGTCGTTTGCTGTCTTGGCGTCAATGGTGTTCTGCACCGTAGACGGCGTAGGTAACATCCCGATTGATTTGAGCTGACGTGTGGTGCGTCGTTCCTGACAAATCTGAAACGGGAGTGGAATGGCTGAGGCGTCGTCGGCGAAGGTTCGTGACACGAGTAGTTTCTACGCGACGGGTGCCACGAGCGTTTTCGCAGCGCGGATCGACCAGCGTTTCAGCTATTGCCTGTACGTCCCCGGCCGACGCGACGGTGACCCGGAGCGGTACCCGCTGGTGGTGATCCAGCACGGCACGGGACGCACCGCCGGGCAGTACCGCGACGCGATGGCCGGCTTCTGCGAGGAGCAGCGCTGCGTCGTGCTCGCGCCACTGTTCCCCGCCGGCATCATCGACCAGGACGACCTCCACAACTTCAAGTTCATCGCCTACCGCGACATCAGGTTCGACCACGTGCTGCTCGGCATCGTCGACGAGGTCACCGAGAAGTTCCCCGTCGACGGCTCCACCTTCATGCTGCACGGCTTCTCGGGCGGCGGGCAGTTCACCCACCGGTTCCTCTACCTGCATCCCGACCGCCTCGCCGCCGCGTCCATCGGCGCACCGGGGAGGCTCACCCTGCTCGACGACAGCCTGCCGTGGTGGCTCGGTACCGGCGGGTTCGCGGACGAGTTCGGCACGGACATCGACCTCGACGCGATCCGTCGGGTGCCCGTCCAGATGGTGGTCGGCGAGAACGACGTGGAGACCTGGGAGATCAACAACCCGGGCGAGTCCAACTGGATGGACGGCGTGGAGCAGACGGGCAGCACCCGCGTCGAGCGGCTGCGGACCCTGCGCGACAACTTCGAGGCTCATGGCATATCGGTCAGGTTCGATCTCATTCCTGACATGGCGCACAATGGCATGCTCGCGCTTCCTCGCGTCGGCGCTTTCTTCGCCGACGTGATGAATTCGTAACCACGGGGAGTGGCGTCAGGGCAGGTTCGGAAAGGGCAGTGGACGATGAAACTCCGACTGGCTGTTTCGCGTACGGTCGCGCTCGTGCTGACCGGCGCGCTCCTCATGGGACTCGCGGCGTGCGGGGATCCGGGTCCGACAGCGGTGACGGCGATACCAAGACGCTCCGGGTGCGGATCTCGGGCAGCATGCTCTCCACCGACCCGTTCCGCGAGATCGGGTCGAACACCTGGAACCTGCTCAGGCAGCTCTACGAGGGCCTGGTGTCGCTCGACGACAACCTCGACCCGATCCCGATGCTCGCCGAGAAGTGGGACGTCGCCGACGGCGGCAAGGAGTACACGTTCCACCTGCGCAAGGGCGTGAAGTTCCACAACGGCAAGACCATGACCGCGGACGACGTGAAGTACTCGCTGGAGTACTACAAGGCGAACGCGACGCGAAAGAGCCTGCTCGCCAACGTCGCCACCGTCGAGGCCGTCGACGACTCGACCGTGCGGGTGACCCTGAGCAGGCCGCAGGGCAGCTTCATCGAGGTGCTCGCGCAGCCGGTGGTGGTCGCGATCGTGCCGAAGGGCGCGGCGGACGACGACGGCCTGCTGAAGAAGGCCGTCGGCACCGGGCCGTTCATGGTCGAGAACTTCGACAACGAGGAGCGCGCCGTCCTGCAGAAGTTCCCCGACTACGAGCCGGTGGACGCTCCGACCTCGAACTTCGGAGGTCGCAAGGTGGCCAAGGTCGACAAGGTCGAGATCCTGAGCGTCCTGGAGGACCAGACCGCGGTCGCCGGCATCGAGACCGGTGAGTACGACATCGCCTACGACCCGCCGGGGCAGGACCTCGACCGCATCAAGTCGATGCCCGACGTGTCCGTGCAGTCCGTGCCCGGCACCAGCGAGTCGAACCTCTACATCAACACCTCGGCGGACGTCGTCAAGGACAAGTACACGCGGGCGGCGGTCCTCGCTGCCATCGACAGGGACAAGCTCGTCAAGACGACCGACTTCGGCGAGGGCGAGGTGACGCACTCCTACGCGCCGAAGATCGCGAGCTGGTACCGCAAGGACGCCGCGACGTACTGGCCGTGGGACGGCGGCACCGCCCAGGCGAAGAAGCTGCTCGCCAAGAGCGCGTACAAGGGGCAGGCCATCGAGGTGATCGCAGGCGGGCCCGAGACCCAGCAGAAGAACGCGGTGAGCATCGAGCAGGACCTGAAGGCCGCGGGCATCAAGGTGAAGATCCAGCGCCTCGACCACACCACGTACCAGAGCAGGCTGAACTCCGGGAAGTTCCAGCTCGCCTCCACCGGCACGCCGATGCGGACGCCCGCGGACATCCTCTACAACGAGTGGTACTGCGCCCACGGTGAGCGCAAGGGTCGCTTCGGGTACTGCAACGAGGACTACGACAAGAAGTTCGAGGCCGCGCAGGCGATCCAGGATCCGAAGAAGCGCGCGGACGCGTGGACGGTGCTCGAGCGCAAGCTGAAGGACGACGCCGTCATCGACCCCTGGTACTACGAGGACGCCACGGCCGCGGTGCAGAAGAACGTCAGGGGCTTCAAGGTCAGCCCGTCCGACCTGCTCGCCCTGTGGAACGTCAGCAAGTCCGGCTAGGTCCGTCCGGACGGAGGTGACCCGATGGTCCTCTACACGGTGCGTCGGCTGCTCCAGACGATCCCGATCCTCGCGCTCGTCTCGGTCGCCGTGTTCCTGCTGATCCACGCCCTGCCGGGTGACCCCGTGCAGGCCGTGGTCGGCTCGGAGGCGACGCTGGCCGAGATCGAGGACGCCCGGCGGCGCCTCGGTCTCGACCGGCCGCTCGTGGAGCAGTTCTTCGGTTGGCTCGGGGGCCTGTTCGTCGGCGACCTCGGCACGTCGTACGTCACGGGCAAGTCGGTCAAGGACATGCTGGTCACCTCCCTGCCCGTCACCATGACGCTCGCGATCGGCGCCACGATCGTGACGCTGGTCCTCGGCGTCCCCGCCGCGATCAGCTCGGCCATGAACAAGGGCCGGGTACGCGACCGAAGCATCCTCGTCGGCAGCCTGGTCGGCATTTCGGTGCCGAGCTTCGTGCTCGGCATCGCGCTCATCCTCGTCTTCTCCGTGCAGCTGCGGTGGCTGCCGCCGTCGGGCTACCGGTCGTTCGGCGAGTACCCGCTGGAGTCGCTGAAGTACTTCGTGCTGCCGTCGATCAGCCTCGGCCTGCTGTTCGCCGCCAACGTCGCACGGGTCGGCAGAGCGGCGACGCTGGACGTGATGTCGCAGGACTACATCATGACCGCCCGGGCGGCGATGCTCCGCGAGACGAGCGTGCGCTACCGGCATGCGCTGAAGAACGCCATGATCCCGATCCTCACGATCACCGGCGTCACGTTCGGCGCGCTCCTCGGCGGCACCGTCGTGACAGAACGGGTCTTCAGCCTGCCGGGCGTGGGCACCCTGGTCATCAACTCGATCACCAGGCGCGACTATCCGGTGATCCAGACGACCGTGCTGCTGATCGCGGCGACGTACATCATCGTCAACCTGATCGTCGACCTGCTGTACGCCGCCGTCGACCCGAGGGTGCGCCATGGCTGAGACACAGACACTCGGCACGATGACGGCTGCCGCCGAAGTGCCGGTCGTCACGGATCGCAGGCGCCGGCGCGGGTTCGGGGTGACGGGGTGGCTCGGCGCGGGCGTGCTCGCGGTCATCGCGATCGCCGCCGTCCTCGCACCACTCGTCACGCCGTACGGTCCCGTCGACCCGAGCGGCGGTGCGCTCGAGGCGCCGAACGGCACGCACTGGCTCGGCACCGACATGTACTCCAGGGACACGTTCACCCGGATCGTGTACGGCGCGCGGGTGTCGATGAGCGTCGGCCTGCTCGTCACCGCCGTCACGTTCGTCCTCGGCATGGCGCTCGGCCTGATCTCCGGGTTCTTCGGCGGCTGGGTCGACGCCGTGATCGGACGCTGCACCGACGCCCTCCTCGCGTTGCCCGGCATCCTGATCGCGATCTCGATCGTCGCGGTGCTCGGCGCCGGCGTCGTCAAGGTCGCGATCGCGCTGGTGCTCGTGTACGTCCCGGTCATGCTGCGCATGGTGCGCGGCTCGACCATCGCCGTCCGGCAGCGACTGCATGTCCGGTCGGCGCGGGCGGCGGGAGCCGGACCGGTGCGGATCCTCGTCAGGCACATCGCGCCGTACGTCCTCGGCCCCGCGCTCGTGCAGGCGACGTTCGTCTTCGCGCACGCCGTGCTGTACGAGGCGTCCCTGAGCTTCCTCGGCCTCGGCGTGCAGCCCCCGACGCCGACGTGGGGGAACATGATCGCCGACGGCCTGGAGCACCTCAGCGCGAACCCGCTGCAGGTGGTCATCCCGAGCCTGGTCATCAGCGTGGTCGTGCTCGCGGTCAACCTCTTCGGCGACGCGCTGCGCGACGCGGTCGATCCCGAAGGCGCGACGCGATGAGCGGGCGCGTGGGCCAATGAGCGTCCCGACGGCGAACGACCCGGCGGCCACGGCCACCGGCCGAGCCGCGCCCGGCACGCTGCTCAGCGTCGCCGACCTGCACGTGACCTTCGGTAAGGGACCGGGTGCCGTCCACGCGGTGCGCGGCGTCGACCTCGACGTCGACATCGGTGAGGCCGTCGGCGTCGTGGGGGAGTCGGGCTCGGGCAAGTCAGTCACCGGCAGAGCGGTCATGGGCATCCTCGACCCGCGCACCACGTCCGTCCGGTCGTCGCGCATGACGCTGAAGGGCGCGGAGCTGCCGCCGCCGAGCCGCGTGGGTGGCAAGCGGGTCAAGCGTCCCGTCGCGATGGTGTTCCAGAACCCGTTCACGTCGCTCAACCCGGTGTTCAAGGTGGGCACGCTGCTCTCCGAGGTCCTGCGCCGCAACAGGGGCATGAACAAGGCGCAGGCGCGGACCGAGTCGGTGCGCCTGCTCGACGCGGTACGCATCCCCGACGCGGCGTCGCGGCTGCGGAGCTATCCGCACGAGTTCTCCGGCGGCATGCAGCAGCGGATCGTCGTGGCAATGGCGCTCGCGCTCGAGCCGGAGCTGCTGATCGCCGACGAGCCCACCACCGCCCTCGACGTCACCGTGCAGGCGGAGATCGTCAACCTGCTGCGCGACCTGCAGGAGGAGCGGCGGATGGGCGTGGTGTTCATCAGCCACGACCTCGGTCTGGTCTCCGACTTCGCCACGCGGGTGTACGTCATGTACGCGGGCAGGATCGCGGAGGACGGCGGCCGCGAGGTCATGACCGGAGGCCGGCATCCGTACACCCGCGGGCTGGTCGCGTCGGTGCCGTCGGTCGCGCAGCGGCAGGACAGGTTGCGGACGATCCCCGGCACACCGCCGCTCGCGGGACGCTACCCGGACGGCTGCGCCTTCCATCCGCGGTGCCCGTACGCGACGGACGTCTGCCGCACCGACGACCCCGAGCGGCAGGTGCTCGGCGAGGGACACCATGCCGCCTGCCACCACGTCCACGAGCTGCCGGAGGTGGGCCGATGAGCGCAGGAGCTGAGGAACGAGCCGCAGGTAGGGGTCGCGACGCATGTCGGACTGAGCAGGGCATTGTCGCGGCGCCTGCCGGAGGCGAGCGACGAAGCGGGCGCGTGGGCCGATGAGCGCAGGGACGCAAGTGGCGAGCGAGACGGTGCTGCGGGTCACCGACCTGGAGAAGACGTACCGGCCGCGGGGGATCGGCGGCCTCGGCAGGCAGGGTGTCCGCGCGGTCGCCGGCGTCTCGTTCGAGCTGCGGCGCGGCGAGACGCTCGCGGTCGTCGGCGAGTCGGGCTGCGGCAAGAGCAGCGTCGCCAACGCCGTCCTGCAGCTCGACCCGCCGACCGGCGGCAAGGTCGAGTTCCTCGGCCGCGACCTCGCGACGCTCTCGCAGCGGCAGCTCAGCGGGGTGCGGCGCGAGCTCCAGGTCGTGTTCCAGGACCCGTACGCGTCGCTGAACAACCGGATGCGGGTCGGTCAGCTGGTCGCGGAGCCCCTGCACATCCACCACAGGTCGATGCCCGCCAAGGAGCGGTTGGCGCGCGTGAAGGACGTGCTCGACAAGGTCGGGCTGCGCGACATCGACCTCGACAGGTACCCGCAGTCGTTCTCCGGCGGGCAGCGGCAGCGCCTCGGCATCGCCCGCGCGATCATCGTCGACCCGACCGTGGTCGTCTGCGACGAGGCGGTGTCCGCGCTCGACGTGTCCGTCCAGGCGCAGGTGCTCAACCTGCTCGCCGACCTGCAGCGCGACCACCGGCTCGCGTACCTGTTCATCACCCATGACCTCGGCGTGGTGCGGCAGATCGCCGACCGGGTCGCCGTGATGTACCTCGGTCGGTTCGTCGAGGTGGGCGACGCCGGCGAGGTCTTCGAGAACCCGCGGCACCCGTACACCCGTGCGCTGCTCGACGCCGTGCCGGGGCAGGGCCGTACCGAGCGGTTCGAGGCGAGCGGCGACGTCCCCGACCCGCGGGCGATCCCGTCCGGCTGCCCGTTCCACCCGCGCTGCCCGGCCCGCCGCGAGGAGCTGTGCGACACCGACCGTCCGGCACTCGACGAGCTCGGCGACACCGGCCGACTCGTCGCGTGCCACTACCCATTGCCGCTCGCGGACGCGGAGGTGAACGGAGCCCGATGACCGTGCTTCCCGCCGCCCTCCGCCACTCCGCTCCTCGCTCCGTGGGTGCGCGGTCACTCCTGGCGCTCCGGTCCGCTGCGATGCTCATTTTGGAGGACGGCTCGTGACTCTGTTGCTGACCGAGGACGACGTCACGGCGGTCGTCACGTACGAGGGCCTGCATGCGGCGATGGAGCGCGCCCTGGGCGACTGGCACCGCGCCGGCGTGCAGCACCACCCGCGGGTCAGGGTGTCGAGCGGGGGCGCGGGTCTCAACGTCCTCGCGGGAGCCGACGCCGTTGCCGGCTACGTGGGGGTGAAGGCGTACGGCGCGCGCGGCGGCGGCCGCGACCACATCGTCCTGCTGTACGGCGACACGACGGGCGACCTCGAGGCGGTCGTCGCGGCACGGGAGCTCGGCGCGCTGCGCACCGGCGTCGCGTCCGCCGTGGCGACGCGCCACCTGCACGGTGACACCACCGTGCTCGGGCTGGTCGGTTCGGGACAGCAGGCCGTGACCCAGGCGCTCGCGCTCGCGTCGGACAACCCGGGGCTGGCCGAGATCAGGGTGGCGAGCCGCACGCCGGAGAACAGGGAACGTTGTGCTGCCGAGCTCGCCGACCGGCTGCGCGGACACGGGTGCGCCGTCAGCGCGGTCTACGACACGGCCCCGGCATGCGACGGCGCCGACGTCGTGTGCACGGCCACCACGTCCGCCGTCCCGGTGCTCGACTCCGGCCACGTCGCCCCCGGCACGCACGTCAACGCGGCGGGCTCCAACAGCCTCACCCGGGTCGAGATCGACCCGGCACTCGTCCGCAGGTCCGCGGTCGTCGTCGACTCCCGCGACCAGGCGCGCCTGGAGGCGGGTGACCTGCTCGCGCACGTGGAGTCGGGACGCCTCGACTGGCGACAGCTGCCCGAGCTCGGCGAGGTGGTCGCCGGCACGCGCGGACCGCTGCCCGTCTCGGCCGAGACCGACCTGACCCTCTTCGAGTCCCTCGGCATCGGCATCTTCGACGTCACCGCCGCCGCGTTCGCGCTCGCCGAGGCGCGCGAGCGCGGCCTCGGCACCCGGATCGACCTGTCCTGATCCACCTGTCCCGACACCGAGCCGCCCGCGACGCGGGTGCGAAAGGAACGACACATGGCAGACGTCGCGGAGCCGGCCGGCAACTATCCGTACCTCGCCGACGGCGGCGCCGGCATCGGGCTCGCGGACGACCTCGTCACGGTGTCGCGGTACGGCGAGGACGTCGGTGAGGCGACGAGGTCCCGTGCGGAGAAGCTCCTGGCGAGCGCGCCGGCGGTCTCGTTGCACGAGCACCCCACCCGGCTGCCGGATCCGCTGACGGCGGAGACCTGGCGCGCGTTCCGCGAGTCGGCGCGCGCGTACCTCGGGTTCCGCGGGCTCGCCGCGAGCGGGATGTCGGCGGTGTTCTGCAACGCCTGGTCGTTCGCACCCGCTGCGGACGTACGGGCGTTCCTCGCCAGGACGCGCGCCGACATCGCGCACCACGACGGCTTCTTCACGGGGGAGAGCGCCGGCGACCTCGACCGCACGCGCGGCACCGGGGGAGCGGACGGTGTTGCGCTCTACGGGTCGCTGGAGTCGGCGACGGCGTTCGCCGACGACCTCGACGCGTGGGAGGAGCTGTACGGCCTCGGCGTGCGGATGGCCGGGCTCTGCTACAACGACGGCAACGCGTTCGGCCAGGGGCTCGCGGCGGGAGACGGCGACGAGGGACTGACCGCGCAGGGTCGCGCCTTCGTCGACCTGGCCGGCCGGCTCGGCATCATCGTCGACCTCGGCCACGTCGGCGACCGCACCAGCCTCGACACCATCGAGGCCAGCGACGGGCCCGTGGTGATCAGTCACGCGGGCGCGCGTGCGTTGTGGCCCACGCCGCGGATGAAGCCGGACGGCGTCCTGCGCGCGCTCGCCGACAAGGGCGGCGTGCTCGGGGTGTCCGCGGCGCCGAACACCACCCGCAGCGGCGACCATCCGGAGCACTCGATCGCGTCGTTCGTCGACCACCTGACGTACGCGGTGGAGCTGATGGGCATCAATCACGTCGGGCTCGGTCCCGACACCATGTTCGGCCACCATGCCGGCATCCACGCGCTCGGTCGCGGTGACGGCGACAAGCAGTGGGGCAAGCACTCAGGGCGCGAGTCCGGTGGCCTCGTCGAGCACGTCGACGGCGTCGAGAACCCGCGGGAGTGCTTCGTCAACGTGGCGTCGTGGCTGGTCGACGCGGGCTGGTCGGACGACGACGTCCTCGCCGTACTCGGTGGCAACGCACGACGTGTGATGGAGGCAGTACTGTGAAGGCGTACGACCATCTGCTCGACTACTCCCCGGCGGTCGACCTCGCCGACGACACGCTCGTCGTATCGGCGTACACCGCCGGCGTCGACCGTGGCGACGAGCGGCTGCGCAGGCTCATGGCGCAGGCACCGGCGATCTCGCTGCACGACCACCCGTTCCGCTACCCCGTGCCACTCAACAACGAGACGTGGGCGCGCTGGCGTGCCGGCCGGCGGATGGAGCTCGCATACGACGGGCTCGCCGAGTCCGGGATGCGCGCGGTCGTGAGCTGCACCAACTCCTGGCACTCCGCGGACGAGGTCATGCAGATCATGGCGCGGGTTCGTGGCGACGTCGTGGGGCGTGACGGCTTCCACGTCGTCGACGCGTTCAGCGACCTCGACAGGGAGGGGTCGCTCGGGATCGTGCTCGGCCTGGAGTCGATGACCTGGTTCGCGCACGACCTGTCCAGCGTCGAGTTCCTCTACGGCCTCGGCGTGCGCGTTGGCGGCCTGATCTACAGCGACGGCAACGTCCTCGGCGCGGGCCTCAGCTCGGCGACGGACGAGGGGCTGACGAGCCAGGGTCGGGCGTTCGTCAAGGAGATGAACGCGCTCGGCATGGTGGTCGACCTCGCGCACGCCGGCGACCGGACGACGCTCGACGCGATCGAGGTCTCCGAGGTGCCGGTGCTCGTCAGCCACGCGGGCGCACGCGGGCTCTGGCCGACGGCCCGGATGAAGCCCGACGACGTCATCCGGGCGCTGGTCGACGCCGGCGGGCTGATCGGCGTCGAGGCGGCGCCCAACACGACCTGCAGCCCGAAGCGGGAACGCCACGACCTCGACGCGGTGCTCGACCACATCGACCACCTGGCGGAGCTCGCTGGTGTCACGAACGTCGCACTCGGACCCGACGTGATGTACGGCAGGCACCACGAGCTGCACGCGATCCGCGCGGCGAGCACCGGCGGTAACGCGCCCACCGGCGACGTTGCTCAGGAACGGGTCTCCTTCGCCGACGGTGTCGAGAACCCCACCGAGGCGTGCTGGAACATCACCGCGGGGCTGGTCGACCGCGGCTGGGCGGACGACGACATCCTCGCCGTGCTCGGCGCCAACGCGCTCCGCGTCCTTGAGCAGATCCTGCGCTAGGGGCCACGATGCGCATCAGAGCCGCCGGTGACACGGTCCTCACCCATCCGCTCGCCGGGCCTACCGGCGCCGACAGCGCGCTCGGCCTGCTGGCCGACGCCGACGTGAGCTTCGCCAACCTGGAGGTGACGCTCACGGACTCCGGCCACCCGGCCGAGAAGGTGAGCGTGCTGCGCGCCGATCCCACGACGATCGCCGAGTACGCACGGCTGGGCGTCGACGCCTGGTCGATCGCGACCAACCACGCGCTCGACTACGGCGTCGACGGGCTGCGCAGCACGATGGCGCTGCTGCGCTCGCACGGCATGCCGTTCGCGGGCGCGGGCGAGGACATCGACGCGGCGGTCGCTCCGGTGTACGTCGACGCCCGCAGCGGGGAGCGCGTCGGGTTCCTCAACTTCTGCTCGGTGCTGCCGCCGGGTGCGCGAGCCACGTCGCAGCGTCCCGGACTCGCGCCGATCCGTGTCGGCCAGAGTTACGAGTTCGACGGCGTACGGCTCGACGAGCAGCCGGGCTCGCCGCCGACCGTGCACACCTGGGCGCAGGAGACCGACGTCCTCCGTGCGGAGGACGCGGTCGCCCGTACCGCGCGTGACTGCGACGTCGTGGTGGTCGCCCTGCACTGGGGCGTGCCGTGGTGCTTCCTGCCCGCCAACCAGGGGCCGCTCGCGGAGTACCAGCAGCCGCTCGGCCGCAGGCTGGTCGACGCGGGCGCGCGCGTCGTCATCGGCCACCACGCCCACGCGCTGCAGCCGGTCGAGTTCCACGGGGTCGGGGTGATCCTGTACTCGACGGGCAACTTCGCGTTCCACGACACCGAGGCGCTGCCCGCGGTGGACCGGCGGATCACGCCGGCGCTGAAGCCGGTGCTGCGCGGCGGGCCGTGGTTCGAGTCCGCGGTGTTCGAGGTGGTGCTCGACGACGACGCCGTCGCCGTGAACCCGATCCCGATCGAGCTCGACGCGCACGGCGAGCCGATGCATGCGCGACCCGACGTCGCGCGGCGCATCCGCGACTACCTGTCCGAGTCGACCACACCACAGAAGGAGATGACGCGTCCGTGAGCACCGAGCCGGCCTTCCCGCTGATCGAGGTCTCCGGCCCCGCGAGGGAACGTGGACGGTCGTACGGCAGCCAGGCCGCCGACCGGATCGCCCGGGCGTCCGAGCTGTACCACGGCTCGCTCGCGCGGCTCGACCTCGCGCCGGGCGTCGTACGGACCATGGCGGACGACTTCCTGACGGCGATCGAGCGGTTCGACGTCGACCAGGCGGACGAGATCCGCGGCATCGCGGAGGGCTCGGGCGTGCCGCTCGAGGAGGTCGTCGTCATCAACGCCAGGCGCGAGCTGATCACGATGGCCGAGCGCGGCGGCGAGACGAACGGGCGCCGCGACGACGTCGCGGGCGACGAGTGCACGGCGGCCGCGATCCTGCCCGAGGTGTCCGCGACGGGTCAGGTGTTCCACGGGCAGAACTGGGACACCTCACCGGCGCACAGCGAGCACGCGCTCGTCCTGCGGATCCGCAGGAACGACGGCCCCGACATCCTGTGCTTCACCGAGGCGGGCCAGCTCGCGCGGTCGGGGTTCAACGCGGCCGGGGTCGCGATCACCGGCAACCACCTGCAGTCCGACCGCGACTACGTCGACGTCGGCGTGCCGCTGCCGATGATCAGGCGCGCGGCGCTGTCGACCGAGCACTACGCCCTGGCGATCAGCGTCGTGTACGCGACGCGCAAGTCCGGATCGAACAACATGATGCTCTCCCACGCCGGTGGCGAGATCATCAACGTGGAGTGCGCGCCCGACGAGAGCTTCCTGCTGTACGAGCGCGACGGCGTCCTCACCCACGCCAACCACTGGGAGTCGGTCGCGGCCCTGTGCAAGCTGCGCGACACCGGAGCGACCAACGACTCCGGCCTCGCCGCGACCCCGTGCTCGACGTACCGCGGCAACCGGATGGAACGGCTGCTGCGCAGGCAGCTGCCGGCCATCACGTTCGAGGGCTTCAGGGATGTCTTCCTCGACGAGTTCGCCACCCCGTTCTCCATCTGCCGCCCGCCGCGCCGCGCCGCCGTCGGCACCGGCATGTCGGCGACCGCCGCCACGGTCGTCTTCAACGCGGCCGAGGGCTACCTCGACGTGGCCAGGCTCCCCGCCGTCGACCCGACCTTCACTCGCTACCACCTGTCCGGCGGCGACCCCGAGATCCTCACCTCGTCAGCCCGCGCCGTTCCGGTCGCGGCGCAGGCGTAGCCAGGCGAGCCAGACGACGGCGGTGGCGGCGCAGGCGGCCGGGGTGACGACGAGGAAGCCGCCCATCCCGTCGGTCGCGTCGGCCACGCGGCCGCAGACCCAGCTGCCCACGGCGACACCGACGAGGATTCCCGTGGTCACCCAGGTGAGCGACTCCGTGAGACCGTCCTTGCGCACCCGGTGCTGGACGAGCGTCGTGCCCGACACGATCAGCGGCGCGATGGCGATCCCGCTGAGGAACGCGAAGCCGACGAGCCAGCCGATCGAGGGCAGGAACGCCAGCGGCAGGAACACCACCCCGAGCAGCGTGCCGGAACCCGCGAGGCGGGTGAGCGGGTCGACGCGCCAGGGGATCGCGCCGAAGGTCAGCCCGCCGACCGCGCTGCCGGCGGCGAACAGCGCGAGCACGAGACCCGCCGCCCACGGGACGCCCTCCGCGGCGGTGAACGCGACGACGGCGACGTCGAGGGCGCCGAACGCCACGCCGGTGGCCAGCGTGCAGAGCGTGACGAACAGGACGGCCGGCTGGCGGAGGACGAACGACCGCTTGCCGCCCGGGTGCTGCCTCGACGGTTCCGTGCCGCGCTGGCGCGCGAAGCCGATGCCGCCCACCACCGTCACGAGGAACGCGGCGGCCAGCCCGGCGGTGGCGTGCACCCTGGTCGCGAGCAGCGTCACCAGGACCGGTCCGGTGACGAAGATGAGCTCGTCGACGACCGACTCCAGCGCGTACGCGGCCGTCAGCCGCTTCGACCCGCCGAGCCGCTCCGCCCACCGCGCCCGGACGAACGAGCCGATCGGCGGGTACGCGCCGCCGGTGAGCACGGCCGCCGCCGCGAGCACCCACGTGGGCATGGAGCCCACCGCGAAGGCGACGAGCAGCACCAGCCCCACGCAGTGCAGCGGGATCGAGAACGCGATGACCCGGCCCTGGCCCTGACGGTCGGCGAGCCGGCCGAGCATGGGTTGCCCGATGGCGCCGGCGAGCACCGAGATGCCCGAGATGAGGCCGGCCGTGCCGTACGACCCGGTGAGTCCGGAGACCATCAGGATGATGCCGAGCGACAGCATCGAGATCGCCATGCGGCCCAGCAGCCCGAAGGCGACGAACCCACGGACCGCGGGCTCGCTCAGCAGCCCCGCGTAGCTGTCGAGCAGGCGGATGCGGCGGCGGGGTCGGATGTCAGAGGGTTCTGAGCTGGCCACCATCGACCGCCACGACGGTGCCGCTGACGTACGACGCGGCGGGCGACAGCAGGAAGGCGGCGACCCGGCCGAACTCGTCGGGGTCGCCGTACCGCCGCAGGGGGATGGTCGCCGACAGCTTCTCGCGCGCGCCCTCGGGGTCACCGGTGGCGGCGTCGAGCTCGCGTGCGCGCGCGGTGTCGATGCGGCCGGGCATGACGCTGTTGACCCTGATGCCCCGCGGGCCGAGCTCGTCGGCGAGGGTCTTGGCCAGCACGGCGAGGCCGGGCCGCAGGCCGTTGGAGATCGCGAGGTTCGGGATCGGCGAGCGCACCGACGTCGACAGCACGAACGCGATCGCGCCACCGTCGGAGAGCCGCTCCGCCGCGGTCCTGGCGAGGCGTACCGCGCCGAGGAACACCGACTCGAACGCCTGCCGCCACTGCTCGTCGGTCGCGCCGGTGGCGGGACCGCCCGGCGGTCCGCCGACGCTGACGAGGAGCCCGTCGAGCCGGCCGAAGATGTCGAACGCGGTGTCGACGAGCCGCCTGGCCGCGTCGGGCTCGGCGTTGTCGACCGCCAGTCCGGCCGCGTGCTCTGGACCGCCGAGTCCGGCGACGGCGTCCCGCACGTTCGACTCGTCACGCGACGAGACCACCACCCGGGCGCCGTCCGCCGCGAGCGCCTCGGCGGTCGCCCGGCCGAGACCCTTCGTGCCACCCGTCACCACGTACACGCGTCCCGCGAGTCCAAGATCCATGGGCTCATCCTGACAGACGTTAGGATTCCTTGATCGTGCGATTCCTCAACGACACCCAGCCGAGCCACGAGCTCACCTACGACGACGTGTTCATGGTGCCGAACCGGTCGTCTGTCGGCTCGCGCTACGACGTCGACCTGGCGACCGCCGACGGTACGGGCGCCACGATCCCGGTGGTCGTGGCGAACATGACCGCGGTGTCGGGCCGCCGGATGGCCGAGACCGTGGCCAGGCGTGGCGGCATCGCCGTGATCCCGCAGGACATCCCGGTCGACGTCGTCGCCGAGGTCGTGTCGTGGGTCAAGGAGCGGCACCCCGTCTACGAGACGCCGGTGACGCTCGACCCGCACAGCACGGCGAGTGACGCCCTCGCACTCCTGCCCAAGCGCGCGCACGGAGCCCTCGTCGTGGTCGACGACGGGCGGCCGGTCGGCGTCGTCACGCAGGCCGACTGCGCCAACGTCGACAGGTTCACGCAGCTGAGCGAGGTGATGTCCGCCGACCCCGTCACGGTGCCGACCGGCATCGAGCCCGCGCAGGCGTTCGACACCCTGCACGCCGCGCGGCACCGCCTGGCACCCGTGGTGGACGGGTCGGGCCGGCTCGTCGGCCTGCTGACGCGCATCGGCGCGTTGCGCAGCGCGCTGTACCGCCCGGCGCTCGACGGCGGGGGGCGGCTGCGGGTCGCGGCCGCGATGGGGGTGGGCGGCGACGTCGCCGCCAGGGCGCGGGCGTTGCTCGAGGCCGGCGTCGACTGCCTGGTCGTCGACACCGCCCACGGCCACCAGGAGAAGATGCTCGAGGCCCTCGCCGCCGTCCGCAAGGCCGGCCCGGCGGTGCCGGTGGCCGCGGGCAACGTCGTGACGGCACAGGGCGTACGCGACCTCGTCGACGCGGGCGCCGACATCGTCAAGGTCGGCGTCGGGCCGGGCGCGATGTGCACCACGCGGATGCGCACGGGCGTGGGCAGGCCGCAATTCTCCGCCGTGCTCGAGTGCGCGGAGGAGGCGCGGCGTCTCGGCAGGCACGTGTGGGCCGACGGCGGCGTCCGCCATCCGCGCGACATCGCGCTCGCGCTCGCGGCTGGGGCGTCCAACGTCATGATCGGCTCGTGGTTCGCCGGCACGCACGAGTCGCCCGGTGACTTCCACGCGTCGGTCGACGGCCGCACGTACAAGGAGAGCTTCGGCATGGCGTCGGCGCGTGCCGTCCGCGGCCGCACCGCAGAAGAGACCGCGTTCGAGCGAGCGCGCAAGGGACTGTTCGAGGAGGGCATCTCGACGGCGCGGATGTACCTCGACCCCGAACGCCCGGGCGTCGAGGACCTCGTCGACGGCATCGTCGCCGGGCTCCGTAGCGCCTGCACCTACGCGGGCGCACGCTCGCTCGACGAGCTGCACGCGCAGGCGGTCGTCGGCGTGCAGAGCGCGGCAGGATACGACGAGGGTCGGCCCCTGTTCACCAGCTGGTAGTCGCGAGCTGGTAGCAAGGACACGGCACAGCACCGGATGGAGGAGAGCATGGCGGACTACCAGGGGCGCGCGAAGCTGCCGTACGAGTGGTTCCCGAAGGTTCCCACGATCGAGGTACGCAGCGACGACGTCGTCGACGGCGAGACCCTGCCGGACGCACAGCTGTTCGACGGCATGGGCATGACGGGACAGAACCGCTCCCCGCACCTCGCCTGGTCTGGCGCACCGGCGGAGACGCGGAGCTACGCGGTGACGTGCTACGACCCGGACGCGCCGACGGGCAGCGGCTTCTGGCACTGGGTGCTGTTCGACATCCCCGCCGGCGTGACGGAGCTGCCGGCAGGCGCGGGCAGCGGCGACATGAGCGGCCTGCCCGCGGGCGCCGTGCACGCCCGCAGCGACTTCGGCACCAAGGAGTTCGGCGGGGCCGCGCCGCCCGTCGGCGACCCGCCGCACCGCTACGTGTTCACCGTCCACGCGCTCGACGCCGACAGCCTCGGCCTCGACTCCGACGCGACGCCGGCGGTCGTCGGCTTCACGATGCACTTCAAGACACTCGCCCGTGGCTTCGTCGTCCCCGTCTTCGGACACTGAGGCCGAGCGGGCGGCCGCCGGCTGGCTGGCCGACGCCCGCACGGTGACCGTCCTGACCGGCGCCGGGATCTCCACCGACTCCGGCATCCCCGACTTCCGCGGGCCGCAGGGCGTGTGGAAGCAGGACCCCGCGGCGCAGGAGCTGTCGACGCTGCAGGCGTACGTCTCCGACCCCGACGTGCGGCGGCGCGCCTGGCAGGGCCGGCTGCGCCACTCGGCGTGGGCGGCGCGCCCCAACGCCGGTCACCGTGCGCTCGTCGATCTGGAGCGCTCCGGCCGGCTGACGGCGGTGGTCACGCAGAACATCGACGGCCTGCACCAAGCGGCGGGCAACAGCCACGACCGCGTGATCGAGGTGCACGGCACCCTGCACGAGGTGGAGTGTCTCGACTGCCACGCCCGGCTGCCGATGCGCCAGGTGCTCGACCGCGTCGAGGCGGGGGAGGACGACCCCCCGTGCGAGACGTGCGGCGGCATGCTGAAGTCCGCGACGATCTCGTTCGGCCAGGAGCTCGACCAGGACGTCTGGCGCCGGGCGTTCGAGGTGTCCGCCGCGGGTGAGGTGTTCCTCGCCGTCGGCAGCTCGCTGTCGGTCCATCCGGCCGCGGGACTCTGCGACGTGGCCATGGGCTCGTCCGCGCGGCTCGTGGTCGTCAACGCCGAGCCCACCCCGTACGACCGGCTCGCCGACGCCGTGCTCCACGACCCGATCAGCGACGTCCTCCCACGACTCGTCGGCGATGCTCCTCAGACCCGGTGACCGGGTCGCGGTCGTCGCACCGAGCGGCCCGGTGCCACCCGGCCGCATCGAGGCCGGGTGCGCGCTGCTGCGGTCATTCGGCCTCGACGTCCTGCTCGGCGCGCATGTGCGAGACCGCGACCGGTACCTGGCCGGACGCGACGAGGACCGTGCTGCCGACCTGCAGCGCGCGTGGTGCGACCCGGGCGTGCGGGCGGTGATCTGCGCGCGCGGCGGTTACGGCTCGACCCGCCTGCTGCCGCTGCTCGACTGGCCGGCGCTGGCCGGCGCGGGTCCGAAGCTGCTGCACGGGTCGAGCGACGTCACGGCGTTGCACGGCGCGTTCGCCGCCCGCCTCGGCGTCGCGACGTCGTTCGGCCCGATGCCGGCCGGCGACGTCCTCACCGCAGGCGAGCCCGACGCCGCCTCGCTCGCGTCGTTGCGGGCGGCGTGGTTCGGCGGCCGGCTCGACCTCACGGGTACCGACACGCTGCGGCCGGGTGAGGCGCGCGGTCCGGTCGTCGGCGGCAACCTGTCGCTGCTCTGCGCTGCGCTCGGTACCCCGTACGCCGGACCTACGGCGCAGGACGCGATCGCGCTCCTCGAGGACGTCGGCGAGCAGCCGTACCGGGTCGACCGGATGCTCACCCAGCTGCTCCAGGTGGGCTGGTTCGATGGCGTGACCGGTGTCGTCCTCGGCGGTTTCATCGCATGCGGCGACGGCGTCGAGGAGACGCTGGCCGAGCGGCTGCTCCCGCTCGGCGTGCCGGTGCTCGCGGGCGTCGACGTCGGCCACGGACCGACGCAACTGACGGTGCCCCTGGGCGTCGACGCCGTCCTCGACGCGGGCGACCGCGTGCTGAGTTTCGCCTGACGAACGCGTCAGTCGGCGGTCGGGCGGTGACGGAAGGAGCGGTGCGTCATGTCGTGCTCGGACAGGTTGTAGGCGGTGCGGACCAGCGGCACGTGGCTGAACGCCTGCGGGAAGTTGCCGACGAGGCGGCCGTGTCGCACGTCGTACTCCTCCGCCATCAGGCCGAGGTCGTTGCGCACCTCGAGCAGGCGCTCGAACAGCTGCCTGGCCTCCTCGGTACGGCCGATGAGCTGGAGGTCGTCGGCGAGCCAGAAGCTGCACATGAGGAAGGCGCCCTCCTCGCCGCCCAGCCCGTCGATGTTCTCGGTGTGGCTCGTGGAGTAGCGCGCGACGAAGCCGTCGACCGACAGCTCCCGCTGGATCGCCTCGATCGTCCCGACGACGCGTTCGTCGTCCGGCGGCAGGAAGCCGACCTGCGGGATGAGGAGCAGCGCCGCGTCGAGCGCGTCGGAGCCGTAGTACTGCGTGAAGCTGCGCTTCTCGTCGTTCCACCCCTTGGCGCAGACCTCGGCGTGGATCTCGTCGCGCAGCGCCCGCCACTGGTCGAGTGGCCCGCCGAGCGGCGTCTCCTCGATCGTCTTGATCGCGCGGTCGAGGGCGACCCAGGTCATCACCTTCGAGTGCACGAAGTGCTGCGGGTCGCCGCGCATCTCCCACAGCCCCTGGTCGGGCTCGCGCCAGTGGTCGCCGATGTAGCTCACCAGGGAACGCTGGATCGCCCAGGCGTACTGGTCGAGCGACAGGCCGTTCATCCGCCCGAGGTGCAGCGCGTCCATCACCTCGCCGAACACGTCGTGCTGCACCTGCTCGGCCGCGGCGTTGCCGATGCGGACGGGACGGGAGTCCTCGTAGCCGGGGAGCCAGTCGGCCTCGAGCTCGGTCAGCCGGCGCTCACCCGCGACGCCGTACATGATCTGGATGTCCTCCGGGCTGCCGGCGATCGCCCGGAGCAGCCAGTCGCGCCACGCCGACGCCTCCTCGGTGTAGCCGCCGCGCATCAGCGCCTCGAGCGTCACGGTGGCGTCGCGCAGCCAGCAGAACCGGTAGTCCCAGTTGCGCTCGCCGCCGATCGTCTCCGGCAGCGACGTCGTGGCGGCGGCGACCATGCCGCCCGTCGGCTGGTACGTGAGCGCCTTCAGCGTGATCAGCGACCGGATGACCGCGTCGCGATACCTGCCCGTGTACGTGCACCGGCCCGTCCAGTCGAGCCAGTACCGCTCGGTGTCGGCGAGGGCCGCCTCGTGGTCGACAGGGTCGGGTGAGGGTTCGTGCGACGGGTGCCAGGTGAGGACGAACGGGATCCGGTCGCCGGCGGAGACCTCGAAGTCCGCGACGGTACGGAACCCCTCGCCGTGCGTGCGGACCGGCGTGCGCAACCAGACGGAGTCGGGGCCTGCGATGCCGACGATCTGGCTGTCGACGTGGCGTACCCACGGCACGACGTGCCCGTAGTCGAAGCGCAGCCGCAGGTCACAGGACATCGACACCCGGCCGGAGACGCCCTCGACGATGCGGACGACGTCGGGCGCGGCGTCGCGGTTGGGCATGAAGTCGATCACCCTGGCGACGCCCTCCGGCGTCTCCCACTCGGTCTCGAGGACCAGCGTGTCGGGGCGGTAGCGCCACCGGGTCGCTCGGCCGCCGGCCGAGGGGGCGAGCAGCCACCGGCCGTTCTCCTCGGTGCCGAGCAGCGCGGCGAAGCACGCGGCCGAGTCGAACCTGGGCAGGCACAGCCAGTCGACGGACCCGTCGCGTCCGACCAGGGCACCGCTCTGCATGTCCCCGATCAGCGCGTAGTCCTCGATCGGTAGGGCCATCAGGACCTCCTGCCGCGACGTCGTCGATCACCGAACCGTAGGCTGGGGCCGTGCCAGTGCGACATTCTCCCGATCCTCGGCGTGTCGTGGTCCTCGTGATCGCGTCGATGGTCGTCCTGGTGGCGCTCGCCGTGATCACGAGCGTATCGAGCGGGTTCAGCATGCTCGGCCAGCGCTACGCGGTCGTCCACTTCGACGGCACCGTCTCGTACGCCGAGCGGGAGCGCGTCCAGCTGGCCTGCGCCGCGCCGCCGCTGGTGAAGCCGGTACCGATGGGGGACGACAAGGCCAAGTCGGCGCGCCTGAGCAACGTGAGCTACCGCGTCGACAAGGCCGACGAGGGCGACATCGCCACGTTGAGCAAGTGCCTGAAGAAGTTCGACGGGGTCGTCGGCATCGAACTCAACGACCTGACGACGGGCTAGCGGCCCGGTCGGGTCTGCTGTTCACCCGCGCGTCCGCGCGTCGCAAGCTCGGGGTCACGAGGGAGAGCGCCTCGGTCACTAGCGTCCGGTAGATCTTCCGATCCGTCGTGACGAGGTGACGCCGCATGCTGCAGGCTCCGAGGCTCGGTCGTGATCCGCTGGTCGACCCGACCGCGGATGTGCGCGACTGCCGGCTCGGCGAATATGTCGAGGTCGGTGCCTACGCGTCGCTGTCCGACACGGTCCTCGGTGACTACTCGTACATCATGCAGGGCGGCATGACCTGGTGCGTCGAGATCGGCAGGTTCTGCTCGATCGCCGCGTACACGCGGATCAACGCCGCCAACCATCCCACCTGGCGGGCGACGCAGCATCACTTCACCTACCGCACCGTCGACTACGGCCTCGGCGGGAGCGACGACGCGGAGTTCTTCGGCTGGCGCCGCTCGCACCGTGTCGTGATCGGGCACGACGTGTGGATCGGTCATGGAGCCGTGCTGCTGCCGGGCGTGACGGTGGCGACCGGCGCGGTCGTGGGCGCCGGCGCTGTGGTGACGCACGACGTACCGCCCTACGTCGTGGTGGCCGGCTCGCCCGCGCGCCCGATCCGTCGCCGCGTCAGCGAGAGCGTGGCCGACCGGCTCCAGGCGCTGGCGTGGTGGGACTGGGACCGTGAGCGCCTGGCCGAGGCGCTGCCCGCGTTCCGCACGCTGGACGCCGAGGAGTTCTGCGCGAAGTACGAGTAATGGCCGGGTCAGGACGCCTCGACGCCGTCGAGGCGTTCGGCGCCGGCGTAGACGTTCATGGTGTCGCCGCGCAGGAACCCGACGAGCGTCATGCCCGCGTCGGCCGCCAGGTCGACGGCGAGGGTGGAGGGCGCGGACACCGCGACCATCATCGGCAGCCCGGCGAGCAGTGCCTTCTGCACCAGCTCGAACGACGCGCGGCCGCTCACCATGAGGATGTGACCGGTGAGCGGCAGGCGTTCCTCGCGCAGGGCCCAGCCGACGACCTTGTCGACGGCGTTGTGCCGGCCGACGTCCTCGCGCAGGCAGCGCAGCTCGCCGTCGGCGGTGAACAGGGCGGCGGCGTGGAGTCCGCCGGTGCGGTCGAACACCCGTTGCGCCTCGCGCAGCCGGTCCGGCAGCGCGACGACGGTCGCCACACTCGGGTGGAGCGGGTCGGTCGACACGTCGTACGGCTGCGCGACGCGCACGGCGTCGAGGCTGGCCTTGCCGCAGATGCCACAGGAGCTGGTGGTGTAGAAGTTGCGCGTGACGTCGAGGCTGGGCGCGGCGGTGCCCTCGGACAGCGTGGCGTCGACGACGTTGTAGGTGTGGCGGCCCTCGTCGTCCTTACCGAGGCAGTAGCGGAGCCCGAGCAGCTCGCTCGGCTTGGTGACCACGCCCTCGGTGGTGAGGAAGCCGGCCACGAGGTCGAAGTCGTCGCCCGGGGTGCGCATGGTCACCGTCACCGGGCTGCCGCCCACCCGGATCTCGAGCGGTTCCTCGGTCACGAGCGTGTCGGGCCGCCTGGTGATCCGGTCGGCCTCGATGCGGACCACGCGTCTGCGGTCGGTCACGCGTCCCATCTGTCAAGCGTCGCACGCTTCGCGCGGAATTGCAGGCGTGGCGCCCTACGGGACGCAGACCTCGAGGGCGCGGCGGTCGAGGACCACGTGCAGGCGGTCACCGGGCTCGAGAGTGTTGCCGTCGACCTGGCGGGAGGCCGCGCGGTCGAGCACCCGGATGTCGACCTCACCCGCCTTGTACCGCTGCACCTGCGGGTGTGGTCGGCGCCGGAGCGTCCGGTAGACCACGCTGACCCAGTCGCGGGGCCGCCGTGGCGCGACGACGACGACGTCGAGCGCGCCGTCGTCGTCGCTGGCGTCGGGGGCGACGGTCAGCCTGCCGCGCAGGTCGGCGACGTTCGCGACCATGACCGACCTGGCACGCTGTCGCGACGGTGGTGCGTCGTCGAGGCGGATCTCCACGACGAAGTGCGGGTCGTGTAGGTGCCGCACGGCGGACACGACGTACGCCGGCCAGCCGAGCGCCCGCTTGAGCGGCTCCGGCGCGTCGAGCACCTCGGCGTCGAAGCCGATGCCGGCGGCCACGGCGAAGCACATGTCGTCGGTGCGGCCGACGTCGATTCGCCGGCGTCCGCCCTGCGTCGCGACGCGGACGGCCCGGACCGTGTCGGTCGGGATCCCGAGGTTGGTGGCGAGCAGGTTGCCGGTACCCACGGGCACGATCGCCAGGGCGGCCCGGCTTCCCGCGAGCGCGCTCAGGCAGGACTGCACCGTGCCGTCGCCGCCGCAGGCGAAGACGACCTCGGCCCCGTCGCGGACGGCCTTCGCCGCCTGACCGGCACCTGGGTCGTCGGGGGTGGTCTCCCACCAGCTCGGTTCCGGCCACCCCGCGTCCGCGAGCGTCGACCGGACCCGCGACCGCAGATCCTTGGCGTCGTCGACCTTCGAGGGGTTGACGACCACGGCGCTCGGGGGTCCGGCCACGGACGAAGCATACGAGTGAAGGCATGCCGCCCCCGGGTCCTACCCTTACTGCACCAACCGTGGGGAGAGGAAGCAGCGATGGCGAAGACGCAGGACGAGAGGAAGCAGAAGAAGCACCGGGCACGCCGGCTCCTGGGCGTGACCGTGTTCGCGCTGACGGTCGCCGCCGTGGCCCAGGAGCTGAACAAGCCGGCCGGTGACCGCACCTGGACCGGACGGGTCGGCGGGCTCGTCCCTTACGACCTCCGGTGGCCGGTGACCGCGGAGCGTCTCCGTGCCGCAATGTGGAACCCGGACAGCGACGCCGTGTTCACGCCGCACGCGTTCGGGGTGGGCTGGAGCCTCAACCTGGCACGAGTGGCGAGCCTCACGCGCGGCGCACTGGAGGCGACGAAGCGGTAGCCTGAGGAGATGAGCGGACCTGCGCAGGGGGGCGAACTGGCCGACACCTACGGCCGGATCGCCACCGACCTGCGCGTATCGCTGACCGACCGCTGCAACCTGCGCTGCACCTACTGCATGCCGGCGGAGGGGCTCGACTGGCTGCCCAAGCCGCACCTGCTCACCGACGACGAGATCGTGCGTCTCGTCGACGTGGCGGTGCGGCTGCTCGGTGTCAGGGAGGTCAGGTTCACCGGTGGTGAGCCGCTGCTGCGCCGCGGGATCGTCGACATCGTCGCGAAGACGACCGCGCTGACCCCTCGGCCCGAGGTCTCGCTCACCACCAACGGCATCGGTCTCGAACGCGTCGCCGACGCGCTGCACGCCGCCGGTCTCGACCGGGTCAACGTCTCCCTCGACACGCTGCGCGACGAGACGTTCGAGCAGCTCGCGAGGCGGCGGCGTCTCGCCGACGTGCTCGGTGGACTCGAGGCAGCCGCGCGGGCCGGCCTCGCGCCGGTGAAGGTCAATGCCGTGCTGATGCGGGGGATCAACGACGACGAGGCCGGCGACCTGCTGGCGTACTGCCTCGACCGCGGCTACGAGCTGCGGTTCATCGAACAGATGCCGCTCGACGCACAGCACGGCTGGCAGCGCGACACGATGATCACCGCCGACGAGATCCACGAGCTGCTCGGCACGCGCTTCACCCTGGCGCCCGACCCGGCCGACGACCGTGGCAGCGCGCCGGCCGAACGCTTCCTCGTCGACGGCGGACCCGACAGGGTCGGCGTGATCGCGTCGGTCACGAGGCCGTTCTGCGGAGCGTGCGACCGCGTACGCCTGACCGCCGACGGCCAGGTGCGCAACTGCCTGTTCGCGCGGGAGGAGTCCGACCTGCGCGGGGCGATGCGTGCCGGTGCGAGCGACGAGGTGCTCGCCGAGCGGTGGCGGCAGGCGATGTGGGTGAAGAAGCCGGGTCACGGGATCGACGACCCCGGCTTCCTCCAGCCCGACCGCCCGATGTCCGCCATCGGCGGCTGACGGCCGGGATCCCCCGGTGTACGACGCCATCGTCCTCGCCGGTGGGCGTGGCAGTCGGATGGCCGACGACGCGAAGGTGCTGCGTGAGGTCGGTGGCCGGCGGCTGCTCGACCTGGTGCTCGACGCCTGCGCGCACGCGGCGCGGGTGGTGGTGGTCGGCCCGGAGACCACGGTGAACCGCCCCGTCACGTGGGCCCGTGAGGACCCGCCAGGAGGCGGCCCCGTCGCCGGCCTGCGCGCGGGCTTCCCGGCCGTACGGTCCGGCCGGGTGGCACTCCTCGCGGGCGACCTGCCGTTCCTGCGCGCCCACGACGTCGACCTGCTCGGCCTGCTCGCCCACACGCCGTCGACCGGCGGGGTGCTGGTCGACGACCGGGGCAGGGAGCAGTGGCTGGCGGGCGTTTGGCGCGTCGACGCCCTCGCGACAGCGCTCGAGGGCTACACCGGCGACTCGCTGCACGGCCTGCTGCGCCCATTGCGGCCGCGTCCGCTCGGGGTGTTCGCCGCGGGACGTCCGCGGCCGTGGCTCGACTGCGACACCCCGGAGGAGCTCGCCAGGGCCGAACGCCTGCTCGCCGCCGGGTCAGGCACTCCCTAACGGCTCGACCTCGCGGAGCATGCCGCGGCGGCCGAGGAAATCCGAGAGGTGCTCGCGGTGGTCGTCACAGGCGAGCCAGGTCTTACGCCGCTCCGACTCGTGGATGCGCGGGTTGTTCCACCTGAGCTCCCAGACCGCCGGCTCGCGGCAGCCCTTGGCAGAGCAGATCGGGGTGGCGTCGGCCTCGCTCATCGCTCAGGGCTCGGTGCCGTTCGAGTGCGCGCCGGTGGGGAGCTCACGTGCGTTGGGGTCGTACGTGGCGAACCGCTCCCCGGCGGGCTCGCGGCCGGCGTTGGCGAAGACGACCGTGACGATCGGCAGGAAGATCGCGGGGAGCGCGACGGCGAAGAACGCGATGACCCTGGCCTGCCCGTCGAGCACGAGGAGGAGGACGATTGCGAGCACGAAGCACGCCGTGCGCACGGCCATCCAGAACATGTACTTCCTGCGCCGCGCGTCGATGTCCTCGGAGTACGATCTGGCCGCGTCGGTGACCGTGTACACGGTCTCGTCGCGTCGGCGCCCTGGGATCCTCACCCCTCCAATCTAGTCCGCGCCGTTCTCGCCTGGGACGGCGATGTCGACGAGGAGCGGCAGATGGTCCGACGCCGGGGACGCGAGCACCTCGGCATGCCTCGTGACCAGGTCGGACGTGTGCCAGACGTAGTCGATCCTGCGATCGGGACGATCCGTGCGGAAGGTGTGGCCGGCGCCCGAACCGCCGGCGGCGTCCCAGGCGTCGACGAAGCGTTCGCGGAACGCGGCGAGCTCGTCGGCGCCGGCCACGGCGTTGAGGTCGCCGGTGATGATCGCGGATCCTGCCTGTGCGCCGACGGCGTCGGCGACGGCCGCGGCCTGGCGCAGGCGCTCCCGCGCCGAGGACTGCTCCAGATGCGTCACGTGACACCGTACGGAGGTCCCGCCCAACCGTACGCGGGCGCTGAGCAGGCCACGCGGCTCGTCGGTGTCGGCCCTGGGCAGCGTGACGTGGGCGACCTCATCGAGCGGATGCCTTGAAACGATCGCGTTGCCGTACCGCCGTACGGGCTCCCCGGGCCGCTCGGGATCGAGGTCGAGGTTCGCGCCGAACGCGACCTCCATGCCCAGCAGCCCGGCGAGCAGTCCGGCCTGGTCCTCCCACGCGCTGCGGGCGGAGAAGTGCTCGTCGACCTCCTGCAGGCAGGCGACGTCGACCTCGTGGCTCGCGAGGACGTCGGCGACGCGGCCGAGGTCGAGGACGCCGTCGAGCCCGACGCCGTGGTGGATGTTGAAGGTGACGACCCGCACGTGCCGGTCAGCCGGCCGTGGCCAGCACCGCGAACAGCGACACCAACCCGTGGGCTGTCGGCAGGTCGGGTGCGGTGTACCCGAGCGTCCGCGGCCCGCGCCGTTCCACCCCGGGCACCAGCAACGCCCGCTCGGTCATGCCGGGCCCGTGGAGGTCGACCTCGAGGTCGACCGGCCCGTCGAACCGCGGCGGCCGCACGTTGGCACGGTCGGCGAGCGCCGTCGGCACGGTCGCCTCGATCCGGTCGCAGGCCTCGTCGGGATGCAGGTTGGCCGCGGCGGTGCCGCCGTGTGCCCATTTCACCGTGACGGCGTGGATGCCGGGGACGACGTCCTCCGCCTCCCTGGCCACGGTGTCGTCGCCGGCGACGAGCACGGGCGCGGCGCCGTGATGCGCGGCCAGCGCGGCGTTGAGCCCGGTCTCCCCGAGCTCCCTGCCGTCGCACCGCACCGCTGCGATGGACGCCCCGCTCACGGTGTGCGCGAGCACGGAGCACGCGGTGCCCGCTCTGCCGTGATAGCCGACGAACAGCACGGCGTCGACATCATCGCCGAGCCCGGCGAGCATGCCGTACGCCCGGGGCTTGCCACGCAGCAGCGTGCACCGTCGATCGAGCTCGTGGGGGAGCAGGTTGCGGAAGTCCGCGTGCGAATCGGCGACGAGGACCGTCGCGTCGGCGTCGTACGCCAGGACACCGCGCACGGCGGCGCTGGCCTCGGCGGTCATGTACCCACGGTTGCGCTCGTACTCGGCATGACCGGGCCGCACATCGTCGCCCGCAACGACCCCGGCGACGCCCTCCATGTCGACCGACACGAGCACCCGCATGGAATCTCCTCGAACCTCGGGGACGACCGACGCTACCGTGGCGGCGACGCGCACGAGTCGGCGGAAGACGTCGTCGCAGAGACCGGGGCCACGGTTGAGGTTCCTCAGGGTCAGCGGTAGTCGTGGGGGTGTCGCAGGTAGGTGCGGTTGGTGGGGCTGGTCCAGGTGCTGGTGCCGTTGGTGTTGTTGTGTAATCGCCAGTGGTTGTTGTCGTCGTCTTTCCAGCGGTGGTGAGTCGGCGGCGGGAGTTGCACCCGCCGCCGCTCGTAGAACCGTGCGTGACACTCTCGCGTCACACGGCTCCCGTCGTCGAGCCGCTGGGGAGTGCACCGTGTTGCCAGTGGGTGAATAGTCCC